>JAAZLB010000419.1 GCA_012799535.1 Bacillota bacterium
AAAGGAAGTGGCGGCCTGATCTAAATAGATCATGTTCAAACCTCTTTTCATCTACCACTATACTCTCTTTTCTAGTTATAGCTTCCCATTCCTGTAAATGTACAGAAAAAAACCGAGGCTGCCTCGGTAAAAGAACACAGCCCCGGTAAAAAGAACGAATTTTAGAGTGGACGGCCTGGTAATGCGTCACCACGATGTACTTTTGCACCTTTAGGACGCATAAGGCCAACAGCATATTTACTGCTAGAGAGGCAACCGCGCATAACCGCTAGGGCCTTATAGTAGTCCATATAGCGGAAGCTAGAGATGTTACCGCTGAACAACTCATATTCCATTGCACCCTGAATCCATTGGTCATAACTATCGGTAATATCCACATAGGTATCCACTTCGAAACCTTCGGGGTCTTCCCAGTTTTCCGCGAAATATTGGGCGTAACAACCATGAGCAGGCAATTCTCTCTTGATGGAAGGAAGGGCAGCGTAGAAAATCGCATCTTGTACAATGTAGTATGTGGCCTCGTGATCCTTATGGATACTTCCTTTCCAGTGAGTAATCATAATATTAGGTTTTTCTGCCCGAATAATATCAGCCAAGGCATATTTCACCTCATCATTTACAGGTAACTCCGCATCTTTGTAGGGCAAGAAGATGGCTTTAGCCCCTAGAGCCGCGGCAGCCTTATGACCTTCTTCAATCTTTTGCTTAGCATATTCTTCTGGAGAAAGGGTTTTGTGGCCCTTTTCGCCGGGAGTAAGGTGAACTAACACTGCCTCATGCCCCTGTTGAGTATACTTAGCCACTACTGCTCCGGCCATGATTTCTGCATCACCCGCGTGGGCACCAACTACCATAATTTTGTGCTTCGTTGTCATGGATTTTCCTCCTAATCTAAACTCTTTCGACAAACATGGAAATGACGATTAATTACAAAACCTGTTTTGGTGTATAAGTAGCCTGCTGGGCTAGTTTCACCAGTCCATAAAAACCAGGCACCGTGTAAACCTTCTGCCCGCATGGCGGCTAGGCAAATGTTGAGCAAAATCTTACCCAAGCCTTTGCCCCGTTGATCCGGATCCACCCCAAAGGGACCAAAACGCTCAGGGATCCCCTCGTAGGCACCATGGAGGCAAAAACCAACTAGCTTACCTTGATCACGAGCCACAAAGATCCAATCTAAGGGTAAGCCAGCTACTACCCCTTCCCGAATAGCTCGCCCCCAGTCGGGGTTAAATACTTCGTTAGCAAATTTAACCAATTCCACCAAATCACTATCCTGGGCAGTGTTGAAGGTGTAACCCTCCGCTTCGCGCTGTTTGATCAACTCTTGGACATCCTCAGGAATAACGTAACCCACTAAATCCCGATCCATGGCCACCGGCGAATAAAGCTTTTCAAATCCCATCTTTTGCAAAAACCCCCAACCAGCAGGATAAGCCTCCGCGTCAATACCGGGAAGAATATAGTTGGGAGCGTAAGAGGCAAAGAAGACATTTTTTCGATCATGTTTACGGAGGAAATCCAGGGCTTGGTTCAATAAATGCTCACCGATCCCCTGTCTTTGGTAATCCTTATGAACAAAGAAAAAAGGAATCCAACCATTGTCAGGTTCTAAATCCGAGCCGGACATGGGCATTAGACGCCTCACTGCATAGAAACAACCAACTAAC
>JAAZLB010000420.1 GCA_012799535.1 Bacillota bacterium
AAAGTTAACTAGGAATACTAAACTCCCGAACCCCGCAAGAAAAGGGTTCGGGTTTTTTTGTGTACTCGCCATGTCTATCATACCTCCGCCAAGTGTTGCCGTTGTGTTGCTCTTATGATAAGATAGTGATAAGAATGAGTGCTGGGAGAGACAGATTAGAAATTCAGTACCCAGCATAGGCTTTTTCATTCTCATAATTAATAATGTTTGGCAAACCATGAGAAATCTTGGGGCGCAAAGCTAGAGGGGCTAAGCACAGCAATGTGTATGCCAGCCAGTTGCAGGGAAATACTTTTCCGTGTTTGGCGACCGGCGAAAGTATTTTTCTTTTTTTGGGGGGGTTTCATGCTAAGCGAAAGCAAGCCTATTTCGGAATGGCTAAGCGAGTTAGCAAGTTTGGAAAGGGGTAGGGCACAGGACCAAAAGCCTACACTTAATGGGGGATTAGCAATTGTCGGTGGACAACTGCTCATGAAAAAACCAGAAAATGGTGGAAGGTGGCCGACAATCACCTCTGCACCAGGTAGTCCTGTGAAGATTCTTTATCATGGTAGGCAGATTGAACGACCTCTGGTTTTGGAGGATATTAGTGCTATTGAATTTGAGGTTACTCAAAAACCAGCACAGAGCTCATTTAAGATTGTTGTCTCCAAGGATAAGATGGAGGTCTGGTTAGTAACAGAGTTTGTACCTGGCATAGAATACCAAGTTTGTGATAGCAATTACACAACTAACCTAAGTGTCACTGCGAAGGAGATTAAGCAACATCCACCGGAGCCAATAGATCCAGCACTGGTTTTCCAACAACTAGAAAGTCTAGGAATCAAGATTGAGTTACATAGTGACCAAATTCTCAGTGCCTGTTACGGACTCAAGAGTGGAAAATGGATGATTGGGGTAGGCATACCGCCCAAGCCCCCAGTAGATGGTAGAGTGGATCTGGTCTGTGACTTGACAAGCAGACAGATTCAAAAGGAACCAGAAGGCAGGGTTGATTTATTAGATAGAGGTAAGATTAGTTCTGTCGAGCCTGGCGAGGTACTCGCCTATTGGCATCCTCCTGTAGAGGGGGAGCCTGGTCTTGATGTTTTTGGCGCCACTATAGAACCACGTCCGCCTAAACGGATGCGGCTCTTAGCAGGTCCCGGTGTTAAGCTGATGGAAAATGGGACTGTAGCAGTGGCCGAGATCGCTGGTCGCCCCTGTTGGGATCAAGGAAGATTATGTGTTCGCCCTGAGCTGATTATTTCATCGGATGTAGATGTCTCCACGGGGAATATAGACTTCATTGGAGATGTCATTGTCACTGGGGATGTGAAAGAGTCCTTGACAATTAAGGCGGGAGGCATGGTGGAGGTAAAGGGCAATGTCTACAACGCCCGCATAGTCGCTGGAAGTGATGTGGTGATCCATAAAAACCTCATTTGCGGACATGTGAGTGCTGGTGGGGACATCGGCAACTACATGAAAGCCATAGCCTTAATCAAACAGATTGTTCCTGAATTAAAGAATGTGCAAAAGGCCTTTCAGCAATTAAAGGAGCATCCCCGTTTTTCAGTGGAGGACCTAAAAATCCGTGGAGATGGCTATCTAATAAAGCTCATTCTTGAAATGCGGTTTGCAGATATTCCTAAATTGTTCGGTAAACTCCAAGAAGTAATTCCTGAACTAAAAGACCTAGAACAAGATAGTGACATC
>JAAZLB010000421.1 GCA_012799535.1 Bacillota bacterium
CACCGTCTAGGATCCCTGCTTCGATCATACTTTCCCCTTTAATCCTCAACATGAAGACATCTTCATGATCCACAAAATCGTGGGGAATAGGGTAATATTCTTCAATGTTTTCTACAGCCAAGATGGGGGCTCCTGCCGTTACCCGACCTAGGACCGGAACTTCAATAGCCCGCACCTTAGGACCATTTTGAACACCTAAGATCTCAATAGCACGAGGCTTACTCGGGTCTCTCCTGATATATTCAAGTTCTTCAAGTTTGCGCAAATGACCGTGGACAGTAGAACTCGACTGTAAGCCTACCGCATCCCCTATTTCTCTGACGGATGGGGGATACCCCTTAGTTTCCACTTCGCTTTTGATAAACTCAAGAATTTGTTGCTGACGCTCGGAAATCTTTTTCAAGATGATAACCTCCTATGGACCGAATTCGCTTGTTTTCTTCATTATAACAGGAAAAATCTCGAGGGTCAAACAATTGTTCTAAAAGTCCTTGACAAAACATTTGTTCTGTATTACACTAAAGTCAGATAAACGGAACAACTGTTCTGGAGGGGGATTTCCATGAAAGGGAAACTTCAGGATTTACTGATTACGATTTCAGCCTTTGGTCTGTTGATTGTCCTTGTCATTAGCTTTGCAGTAATTGGCGTGAGGCTTGCAGCCCAGACAAATGATATTCTGGTGCCTGAATACACCTATGGAGCAATTCAAGTTGTGGTCAAGCCTGGTGATACCTTATGGTCAATTGCGCGGACCCAAGTTCCTAGTGAAGATCCCCGGGACGTTGTTGGTAGCATTAGGAGGCTAAACGATTTAAGCTCTGCAGACATTTTTCCTGGTCAAGTGCTGACTGTGCAAATCAGGCTAGATGTTGAACCGGTGAAATTGGCTAGGCAAACACAATAGCGTCGGCTAACTAAGATTATTAATACACTATCAATTAATAAACCAATGGTCTAGGTTCTCGGGCACTGGAGATCTTCTTAAGATAATTTCTCTGGTGCCCTCTAAGTTTTCACCTTACTTCGCATAAGGGATATTATGTAAACTAACTTCCGAAAAGCAAATGTTCCTTCTAGGTGGCACATCCCCTATACAAAGAAACTAGAAAAGCGGTTTTTAGATCAACCAAGTCCACATCTTTCCTTAATCGCATAGCGAGTTGATTGGCAAGCAAAGAGATTTCATAGGGATCGGACTGTTGATTAGCGTAGAACGCTAGATCCACAATGAATCCACCCCCACATTGATAATTCCTCATTGGTAGTTCCTCATCGATAGAACACTATCCTGCTAGCTCCGATGCTCCTCGTTGAAGGCCTCTACAAGCTCCAGACTCCAAGTGGGCAAAGAAGTTCCGTAATTTTGGTTGTAGACACTTGTCGCCCGGTTATAGGTTGAAAATAATTGCGTAGGATCTGCAATACATTGTATTAAGCAACGCTTACCGAAGACCAACTCAATAACTGTTGCAGTCTTCCACCCAACTGTGTACCAGGGACCTTGAATTCCCATCATTTCGAACCCTTTTTCCATGGCTTCTTCCTGGTCATATTTTTCTGCCAAGAGATCACAAAAGAATCGATTAACTGCGTAAAAATCCTGGTCATATGAAACCATTCTTTGATCCCAGAAGGTCTTTAGTTCGGGATCGTGATCATTAGGGTGGATATGCGGTCCCCCCGCAGCAGCTAACATAGCATATCCTTCTCCAAGTGGTTGGGTAAATCGTAATAGCTCTTTGATACGTGAATCGGACACTCCATCCAAAACTGAATTCGGTCCTTGGTAGACGGTTCTTAGGCCAACATGATGCAACTCATGCACGATCGTGTTTTGTAGCTTGCTAGTAGTCACATCGGGGTTTAAGGATAAAAACACCACAACCTTTCCCTCTATGGGGTAAACAAAACTATTACGCTTGGGTTTAATGAGAGGGACCACAAAGG
>JAAZLB010000068.1 GCA_012799535.1 Bacillota bacterium
GAAACTGATTGAAATGTTGGAGGAACTCGATGAAGTCCAAGAAGTTTACACGAACTATGAGGTAGAAGCGTAAATCGGAATAGTCTTCAAGAGAATCAATTAGCCTCACCCAAATTTGGGGAGGCTTTTTTGATCGCATTTTTTGGCAAGGACTTAATTCATCCCATGTCGAATTACCTGGAAGGCAAGGATGTGGTATGATGATAGTATTGGGAATTGATCCGGGCACTGCCATCACCGGTTATGGTGTGGTGCGGGTGGAAAATAATAAAAACATAGTTCTAGGTTATGGGGCGATTCGCACTCCTTCTAAACAGGAGACAGCTTCCCGTCTAGAGATTATCTACACAGGGGTGCAACAACTTATCTCCGAGTTCCAACCTGATTGCGTAGCTATTGAAGAACTGTTTTTCAACAAGAATGTGGCTAGTGCTTTGGCAGTAGGACAGGCTCGGGGAGTAGCGATCTTAGCTGGGGCCCACGGAGGTTTACCTGTCTTTGAATATACTCCATTGCAGGTAAAAACCGCAGTAACCGGTTATGGTCGGGCCACGAAAGAACAGGTAGCTTACATGGTAACTATGCTTTTAGGCCTTGGGGAGACCCCTAAGCCAGATGATGTTACCGATGCTTTGGCCATTTGTTTATGCCATGGTTACAACGGACATAATTGGGGGAGATCAGGATGATTGTGTCTTTAAAAGGACGTTTAGAAGACGTAACCGAACAAACGGTGGTTCTAGATGTGCAAGGAGTTGGCTATGAAGTGCATGTTACTGGTGCGGTGTTACGTTCCTTACCACCTTTAGGCCAAGAACTCCAACTTCCCACCTATTTGCAGGTGCGGGATGATGCTTTTGTGTTATACGGATTTTCCTCCTGGGAAGAAAGAACTCTCTTCCAGCAAATTATTGGAGTTGCCGGTATTGGACCTAAGACGGGGGTGGCAATTCTTTCTAATATTTCACCCCAGGAGTTTATTAAGGCAGTACAGCAAAAACAACTTAAGACTCTCACTAGCTTGCCTGGAATTGGTAAGAAAACTGGAGAACGAATCTTGCTAGAATTAAAAGATAAATTTAAACATACAACTTGGGCAGATGAGGAAGACAATTTGCCAGTAGTACCAGGAGGGGTATTGGAAGATGCGGTACAGGCTCTTATTGCCCTTGGTTATACAGCTAGTGAGGCGGAGCGCATGGTGCAAAATGCCCAACCACACTTAGTGGAAAACTATGATCTACAGGAACTCTTAAAAGTAGCTTTATCTACGAACAATCAGCACAGGGGTGAAAGGACATGGAGACGGAACGATTAGTGAGTGGTTGGAAAAGACCGGATGATTGGGATGTGGAACTATCGTTACGTCCCCGTACTCTAGCTGAATATATAGGACAGGACAAAGTTAAGGAGCATATGTCACTATTCATTACCGCTGCCAAGCAACGGGGGGAAGCCCTTGACCACGTCTTACTTTATGGACCACCAGGTTTGGGGAAGACTAGCTTAGCCCATATTATTGCCACCGAAATGGGTGTAGGGATTCATACCACTTCTGGCCCAGCCATTGAAAGGCAAGGGGATTTGGTGGC
>JAAZLB010000069.1 GCA_012799535.1 Bacillota bacterium
AATTTAGAGGGGATTCCCTTTCCCAATGTGGCCTCTCGAGAACAATTAAGGGATGTGCTTAATCGTGTGGAAAAGGTGGTTCCTTACCTTGAATCAATAGGGCATTTCACTTATGGGGAAATGGCTACGATGGATAGCCTAGAACGATTGGTTTTAGTTGAGGAACATTTAGTGAGTCCTAGTCATTTGGAAAACCCCCAACATAAGGCGGTTATTCTTAATGATGAGGCTAACGTGAGTATTATGGTGAATGAAGAGGATCATCTGCGGATTCAGGTGTTAAAACCCGGTCTACAACTAGAAGATACCTGGGGCTTAGCGACTAAAATCGATGATACTTTAGAGGAACATTTGGATTATGCCTTTCATCTCCAATCTGGTTATTTGACTAGTTGCCCCACCAATGTGGGGACAGCTCTTAGAGCTTCAGTGATGCTTCATTTGCCAGCTTTACGGCGATTACAGAAGGTGCAAGAGATCTTGGGCACCGTTTCTAAATTTGGTTTAATAGTCCGTGGTCTTTACGGGGAAGGGAGCGATGTTTGGGGTAATGTGTTTCAGCTTTCGAATCAAATTACCCTTGGTCACACCGAAGAAGAAACTATTGAGCATTTAGCTCGCTTTACTGCTCAAATTTTGCATAGTGAACGGCAAGCTAGAGAGTATTTGCTCGAGGGAGAGCGTAGCTTAGAAACGGAAGATTGGCTCTACCGGTCTTATGGAATTTTAACTCAAGCTAGGACCCTCAGTAGCCGCGAGGCGATGGAGTTACTTTCTGACTTGAAGTTAGGCATCGATCTCGGTGTGATTACGGAAAGTGATTCAGAAGTATTAAAACAACTCTTGGTCCAAATCCGTTCTGCCCATTTACAAAAGATGATGGGCCAATCGCTTCCGGTGCGAGAACAAGACCGTTTACGGGCCAGTTTAATTAGGGAAACCCTGAAAAATAATAAAATCGAAACAGGAAAGTAGGTGGAAACGTGTTTGGACGTTTTACTGAACGAGCACAACGAGTAATAGTTCTTTCTCAAGAGGAGGCCAGGCGTTTAGGCCATAATGTGGTAGGGACAGAACACATTCTCCTCGGTCTCATTGCAGAAGGGGAAGATGTGGCTGCAAGATCATTATTATCTTTGGGAATTAGCATAGATCAGGTTCGGGACGAAGTGGAGCGGATGATTGGTCGCGGTGGTCAACCAACGCAGGGTCCAATCGGTTTTACTCCTCGTTCGAAGCGGGTCTTGGAGTTAGCCTTCGATGAAGCTAGACGTCTGGGGCATACTTATATAGGTACCGAGCACCTCCTTCTAGGTTTAATTCGAGAAGGGGAAGGGGTAGCTGCCCAGGTTTTGACTAACTTAGGGGCGGATTTGGATAAGGTGCGGACCCAAGTGACCAGTCAGCTAGGTGGCAGTGGGCAGACTAAGACTCAAACACCTAGACCAAATAAAACTCCCACCCTAGATCAATTCGGACGGGATCTTACTGCCCTTGCTGAAGAGGGGAACTTAGACCCAGTTATTGGCCGAGACAAGGAAATCCAACGGGTGATCCAAATTCTTAGTCGTAGGACGAAAAACAACCCAGTGTTGATTGGGGAGCCAGGGGTGGGTAAAACAGCAATAGCAGAAGGACTGGCGTTAAAAATCATCAATAATGATGTGCCAGAAACCCTTTATAATAAGCGGGTGGTCACTTTAGATCTAGGTAGTCTAGTGGCTGGTTCAAAATTCAGAGGCGAATTTGAAGAACGCTTGAAAAAGGTGATGGAAGAGATTCGGCAAGCTGGCGATGTGGTGTTGTTTATTGATGAAATGCACACTATTATTGGGGCAGGTGCCGCAGAAGGAGCCATTGATGCAGCAAATATTCTCAAACCTGCACTCGCCCGTGGTGAATTACAAGCTATTGGTGCTACCACTTTAGATGAATATCAAAAACATGTGGAAAAGGATGCTGCCTTAGAGCGTCGCTTCCAGCCGGTTATGGTAGATGAACCCACAGTTGAGGAGACTATTGAGATCCTTAAAGGTCTAAGAGATCGCTACGAAGCCCACCACCGGGTGAAAATTAAAGATGAAGCCATTGTGGCTGCTGCCCGTCTTGGAGATCGTTACATTAGTGATCGTTTTCTCCCAGATAAGGCCATCGATTTAATGGATGAAGCTGGTTCTAAAGTGCGTCTTAGTGGTCTAGTTGCTCCGCCGGAGCTTAAAGAGCTAGAAGCCAGAATTGAAGAGGTGCGCATCGAGAAAGAGGCCGCTATTAAAAACGAAGAGTTTGAGCAGGCGGCAAATCTTCGAGATGATGAACAGAAGCTCCAACAAGAATTAGAAGAAAAACGCACAGAATGGCGGAGTAGCCATGGTCGGGCAGAAGCGGTAGTTACCGCTGAAGATATTGCCGCTGTTGTGGCTGGCTGGACTGGGGTTCCTGTTACTGATATTGCAGAAGAAGAGGCGGTTCGCCTACTCAATTTAGAAGAAGTTTTACATCAGCGGGTGATCGGTCAAGATGAGGCCATCGGGGTGATTTCTCAGGCGGTACGGCGGGCTCATGCAGGGCTTAAAGACCCTAATCGTCCGATTGGTTCCTTTATTTTCTTAGGTCCCACTGGGGTAGGTAAAACGGAGCTCGCAAAGGCTTTGGCTGAAGCCCTTTTTGGGGATGAGGATGCCACCATTCGCATTGATATGTCCGAGTATATGGAGCGCCATTCGGTGGCCCGTTTGGTTGGCTCCCCTCCAGGATATGTTGGCTATGACGAGGGTGGACAGCTTACTGAAATGGTACGCAGAAAACCCTATTCCATTATTCTGTTTGATGAGATTGAAAAGGCTCATCCTGAGGTATTCAACATTCTGCTGCAAGTGTTAGAGGATGGTAGACTTACTGATTCAAAGGGACGAACGGTAGACTTCCGTAACACAGTGGTGATTATGACCTCCAATGTGGGGGCCCATCAAATTCAAAGAGACTCGGGGATTGGGTTCCGCACCGTGGTGGATGAGCGCAGTGATTATGAAGCCATGAAAAGCAAGGTCACAGAAGAATTAAAACGGACTTTCCGCCCTGAGTTTCTCAATAGGGTTGATGAAATTGTAGTTTTCCACTCCCTTAATAAGGTTCACATTAGTGAAATTGTGGATATTATGCTTAAGGAACTACGAATTCAGCTTGATGGAATGGGTATTAAATTGGCTGTTACTGACCAGGCCAAGGAGCTTTTAGCCAATAAGGGTTTTGACCCTGATTTTGGAGCTAGACCCTTACGGAGAGCTATTCAAAGGTATATTGAAAATCCCTTGGCAGAAGAAATTCTGAGGGGCACCTTCGGAGAAGGGGGCACCATTACGGTGGATGCCAAAGAGGGAGAGTTTGTCTTTTATTAAGGAGTGTTCCGAAGGAGTGCACGCTTGTCAGCAGTTGTGCACTCCTTTTTCTGATGGTATAATTAAGATGAGTAGCAAAAATATGGCAATATAGAAAGGAACATCCGTGGCTAGAAAAACTGTCTTGTTTGTTTGTCAATCTTGTGGTGCGGAAAGTCCTCGCTGGATGGGTAAATGTCCCCATTGTGGGGAATGGAACACCTTGGTGGAAGAAACTACTGGCTCTTCACGTCAAGAACGTTCTTGGGTCACTAGAAGTAAACCCTTACCCCTAACTGAGATTGAAAACAGTGCTGAAGCTAGGTTTTCAACTGGTATCGAGGAGTTGGATCGGGTCTTAGGTGGGGGCCTAGTCCCTGGTTGCCTTGGTCTAATCGGTGGAGATCCGGGCATTGGTAAATCCACCTTGTTACTCCAAGTGGCAAGTGGGGTTGCTAAACAACGGGGCAAGGTTTTGTATGTTACGGGTGAAGAATCTTTAGCCCAACTGAAATTGCGGGCCCTGCGCTTAGATGCAGTGGAAGAAAATTTAATCGCGGTAAGTGAGGCTAACACTAACGCCATTTGTGACATTATTGAAGAGGTGCAACCGGTTTTGGTGATTGTGGACTCTATTCAAACCATGTTTGTGGAAGAGGTGTCCTCGCCACCAGGTAGTGTAGGGCAAGTGCGGGAGTCTACAGGACGTTTTCTACAGATGGCTAAGGGCAATGAGATCTCCATTTTACTCGTTGGGCATGTGACCAAGGGGGGAAATCTTGCTGGGCCAAAGGTTTTAGAACATGCGGTGGATTTTGTTCTTTATTTCGAAGGTGAGGTTCATACCTCATTTCGGATTATTCGCTCAGTAAAAAACCGTTTTGGTTCAACCCATGAGGTAGGTATTTTTGAAATGGGCGGAACAGGTCTAATTCCAGTTGCCAACCCTTCCCAATTTTTATTAGATCAACGGCCAGTAGCTAGTTCAGGTTCTGTCGTTGTTCCTTATATGGAGGGCACTCGGCCTCTATTAGTAGAGGTCCAGGCCTTGGTGGCCCCTGCCCCCTTCGGAGGCAATCCGAGGCGGCAAACTACTGGTGTTGATTATCAACGTTTTTCCATAGTTTTAGCAGTATTGGAAAAACGGCAAGGTTATCCCTTACAAACTCAAGATGTCTTTTTAAATATCGCTGGTGGATTAAAGCTTCAGGAGCCAGCCTTGGATCTGGGGATGGCTGTAGCGGTGGCTAGTAGTGTGGCAAATGTCTCTGTTGATCCCCTCTGTGCCGTTTTAGGTGAGATTGGTTTGGCCGGCGAAATCCGGGCGGTTCGAGGTATGGAGCAGCGTTTGCGAGAATTGCATCGACTAGGCTTTAAACGGTGCATCATTCCTAAAGCTAATGTACAAGGAAATGAACCTATCGAGGTTAGGGGTGTGAGCACTATTCAAGAGGCCTTGAATATAACGGTGGAAAAGAAGAGGTGAGCTAATGCGTGAGGATGAATTGATGTACAAAGATCTCGAAATTATGGCGCCAGGAACTCAGCTCCATGAGGGTTTAGAAAGTATCCTCAAGGCCAAGACCGGGGCATTGATTGTGATTGGGGATAGTCCTGAGGTGTTGGAGTTAGTTAATGGTGGATTTCGCATTGACTCGGAGATGCATCCAGCGGCCCTTTATGAATTAGCCAAAATGGATGGGGCTATTGTTTTGTCCAGTGATGCGAAGCGGATTTTGTATGCTAACACCCAGCTAACACCGGATGCTATGATTCCCAGTTATGAGACGGGGACACGGCATCGTACCGCGGAGCGAGTGGCAAAGCAGACCGGACAAGTAGTTATTTCCATTTCCCAAAGGCGTAATGTGATCAGCGTTTATAAGGGCAATTGGAAATATGTTTTGCGCGAGGTCAGTGTGATTTTAGCCAAGGCAAATCAGGCCCTTTCCACCTTGGAAAAGTACCGAAGTGTCTTTCAGCAATCTTTGATTAATTTAAGCGCTTTGGAATTCGAGGATTTAGTCACCTTAAATGATGTAACCACCGTTTTACACCGTAGCCAAATGGTGACTAGAATTGCGGGGGAAATTGAACGCTATGTTAGTCAACTTGGCTCAGAAGGGCGTTTAGTAAGAATGCAATTGGAAGAACTGATGGCGGATATTAAAGACGAAGGATTGCTGGTATTCAAAGACTATTATGTTCCGGGAGCAGGGGCTACAGAAGCTTGGAATCAGCTAGCTGAGATTGATTCGGATGATCTTCTGAATCATAATCTGATTTCTAAAGCGTTAGGCTACGGTAGTAGTATAAGTACCTTAGAACAATCGGTAACACCTAGAGGGTATCGAATCTTAGCGAAGATCCCTCGTTTGCCTATGCCTGTTATTGAAAATTTGGTAAAAGAATACGGTGATTTATCTTCTGTCATGGATGCCTCCATAGAAGAATTGGATGAAGTGGAGGGCATCGGGGAAGTTCGGGCAAGAGCAATTAAAGATGGCCTGCGTCGTCTGCGCGAGCAAGCCTTGGTGGATAGTCATATTTAGTTTAGCGCAAATGGAACATGCCAAGGGTGTTAACTCTCTGGCCCTCTTTACAAATAATGTCATCAAGATCCAGACCTAGGGCATTACACATTCCGGTGAGATAAAAAAGGTTTTGACCCACTTCTGCTTCAATGACCTCGCGGCAATTTTCGCAGAGTTGACCTTCGATGTGAGACTGAATGTGGTTGCGGACATCTTCGAAAGAGCAATCATCGGGAAGTACTTGTCGGGAGGCTTTAATTTTGATGCACCCACAGTCGGTTACTGCTCTGAATAGAGCTCGATTGACTCGTGCGTTAGTTTCTTGAAATTTGGAGACAATATCTAGGATGCTATAATGACGTACTAGATTTTCCTGGACGTTTTCTTGAAACCTGTGACAAGTATTAGTTGGCTTAGTCATTTTGTTCACTTCCTCTCGCCGCCCGAAGCTTGCGGTTCTGGTTTCATTATAAATCTTAAGAAAAACGGTTGTCAAGTTAGGAGCGATATAGAGAAGTGAGCTAAGTTTGACTTTAAGTGAAGAAAGTGGTAAATTTAAGATAAGAACCTGGTAGATCAAAACAACTCCTCTACCTTAAAAGCAGTTATTTTCGGAGTTGATAGAAGGAGGGTTCTCGGTGTACAACGTAGGAGATCATGTTGTGTATCCTATGCATGGTGCGGGAGTCATTGTGGCCATAGAAGAAAAGGAAGTACTAGGCGAAAAGCAAAAGTACTATATTATGGCTCTTCCCATCGGTGACATGAAAGTGATGATTCCCATGAATTCTGTGAATGAACTCGGTCTTCGTCAAGTGATTGGTGACGAAGACGTTCGTCGCGTTTATAACATTTTGCAAGGCGAAAAGACTGCCATGTCCACCAATTGGAATCGCCGTTATCGTGCCAATATGGAAAAAATCAAGAGTGGCGATATTTTTGAAGTTGCGGAGGTTGTGCGTAATCTTACCATTCGCGAAAACGATAAGGGTCTATCCACCGGTGAAAAGAAAATGCTCGATACAGCAAGGCAGATTCTAATCAGCGAATTGGTTATTGCCCAAGATTCTACTGAAGAAGAAATTGTGAAGGTTATTTCAGGTTTCTTCCAGGAGTAGGGGGTGACAGACTAACATTTTAGCCAAAAAAAGAATACCAATAGCAAAACAGGAAATACTAATCTTGAACGAACTAAACTATCGCACATTTAACTACGGTGGGAGGTGAAGCGAAGTTTGGTAATATTCGTTAGGATTGTACTTGCAGCACTCGGTGCATTCCTGGGTTATTCTGGAGCGCACTTTGTTATGCAAACGAACGTCATGGCTGGTTTCATCCATGGTAGTTATTTAACTGGTCTGTTTGTTTTTGGTGGTGCTTTAATAGGCTTAGCCCTTGGGCTACCCGTACTCCGTGGCATGAAAAATGGAAGCGGGAAAGTGGTTCATGCCTTAATAAAACTACCTACAAGCGAATTGGTGGGTGGAATCATTGGTTTAGTAATTGGTTGGATTGTTGCTTTGATAATTTCTCTTCCTTTTTTGAGAATACCAATTGTGGGGGATTACTTACCTGTCTTATTTGGACTTTTATTAGGATATTTAGGGTTAGTAGTTGGGCTACGAAAAAAAGAAGACTTCTTCCAGGTCTTTTCCCGCTCTGGTCAGGGTCGCCTTGATTATGGAGGCAATTCGGAGGCCAGCTCGAAAATACTTGATACAAGTGTCATTATTGATGGGAGAATTGCTGACATAACGAAGTCTGGTTTTTTGGAAGGCGATCTAATCGTACCTGGATTTATCTTAGAAGAACTACAACATATTGCTGACTCTTCGGATGTATTAAAACGCAACCGCGGGCGAAGAGGATTGGATATTCTCAACAAAATTCAAAAGGAACCGTATTCCACCGTTCGAATTTTGGAGAAAGACTATGATGATATCAGTGAAGTGGATACAAAATTAGTTAAGCTAGCCAAGGATATGGGTGGCAAAGTGGTGACTAATGATTACAATCTCAATAAGGTCTGTGAATTACATGGTGTGGCTGTTTTGAATATTAATGAGTTAGCAAACTCGGTAAAACCGGTTGTTTTACCAGGTGAAGAACTCAGGGTCCATGTAATTAAAGATGGTAAAGAACAAGGTCAAGGTGTTGCTTATCTTGATGATGGGACTATGATTGTGGTCGATGGTGGACGTCGCTACATTGGGCAAACTGTGGGTGTCTTAGTCACTAGTGTGCTTCAAACAGCTGCCGGACGCATGATCTTTGCTAAGCCTAAATCAATCGAACGGGCATTATAAGTTCATAAGTACGAAGGCCTGATGCGTGTTACTTTCATCGGGCCTTTTTTTGGTTAAATGGAGGTGGCCAAGTGGGCGTAGCAGTGGTAATTGTCGCGGCTGGTGCAGGGCGACGTATGGGTGCAGAAGGTAATAAAGTTTTATTACCGGTAAACGGCAAAACAGTGCTTTCTCACAGTCTGGAGTTGTTCGCTAAGATGGACGAGATAGGGGAGATTGTTGTAGTCACTAGGGAAGTTGATCGCCAGGTGGTAGAAGAATTAGTGACTAGGGCGGTGCCGGGTGATAAGTGCACTAAAGTGGTCTTAGGTGGCAAGGAGAGACAAGAAAGTGTATACTTCGGTCTGAAGGCTCTTGCTCCCCAGACTGAGTGGGTGATTATCCATGATGGGGCCCGTCCCTATATTAGCGCGGATGTGGTGCGAACAGGTTTAGCTGCGGTTAAGGAACAACTCGCTGTGGGAGTAGCTGTGCCCGTGAAGGATACAATCAAGCGAGTACAGGATGGCATGATTATAGAAACGCCACCCCGGGAAGAATTATGGGCCATGCAAACACCACAGATCTTCTCCTACCCTCTGATTCGTCAGGCCCACGAACAAGCCCAAGCCCAAGGCATTTTAGCTACTGATGATTGTGCCTTGGTAGAAATCATGGGTCACTCGGTTTATATTGTTCAAGGAGAATACCGCAACATTAAGATTACCACACCAGAGGATTTACCTAAGGAGGAGAATTTTTTGATTGGCTTTGGTTATGATGTGCATCGTCTAATTAAAGATCGCCCATTGGTTTTAGCCGGTGTAGAAATTCCCCATAGTTTAGGACTTTTAGGTCACTCCGATGCGGATGTGGTCACTCACGCCCTTATGGATGCACTATTAGG
>JAAZLB010000422.1 GCA_012799535.1 Bacillota bacterium
TAAATTGTCTTCGCCTCTTTCTAAAACCAAAGGGCGAACGATGTTATTTAGCTCTGCCCTAGACGCATCAAGGAGGAAACCAATGAAACCGATGATTTTCCTGAACACAGCATGGATGGAGCGATATGAGGGCTAACGACGAAAAGATACGTGGCGGTAGTTTTTATGTTGACGAACATGGTTTCGTATATGAAGTATTCAACTTCAAGGATACATGAGGCTAGTATACGGATTCGCCCAATCGGGTGGGGACAATAATCTTCAAAGATTAGGTGCAAGTGAAGATGATGAGTATTATGGCAACATCCCTATAGTATCTACACCGTTGTCTCTTAGGAACCTTCTGGAAGAAAAGGACATTCCTTATACAGAGGACAAACTTGTTAAATTATACACTCGTAACAAAGTTAAAGAGGGGTGGTTTTTGTGAGTTTAAGGCCGACCAAACTTAAAGACTTTATTGGACAAGAGCACATCAAGGACATTTTACGAATTTCTATTGAAGCAGCAAAGTTACGAGACGAAGCCCTAGACCATGTTCTCCTGACAGGCCCTGCCGGGATGGGTAAAACCACCCTGGCATTTATTATAGCCGAGGAAATGGGAGCAGAATGCAAGGTAATCAACGGAGCTACCATTGAAGGGGTTTTTGAAATAGAAAGTATACTTCGTAATATAAACCCCCTTGATGTGATATTCATTGATGAAATTCACAGACTCCCCCGCCAGGTAGAAGAATTCTTATACCACCCCATGGAAGATAGCTATATGACTGAAAAAGTAGAAGTTGTAGTACCATCGAAGAAATACCCCTACCTAAGAGTCATAGAAGAGGATTTTCCCGAGTTATTGTGGCAGTTCCCTAACATCGAAAGAGACAAATGGGAGCGCACAGGAGAATATGCACTTGAAAAAGTAGAGATGCCCCCCTTTACCCTCATTGGAGCCACAACACAACCTGGAGATTTGTCTAAACCCCTAAGAGACAGGTTTCAGCTCTCTATCCCCCAACTTAGGCACTACGATATAGACGAATTAATTCTAATTGCAAAACAAAAATGTACGATGTTAGATATAAGCATCACTGATTCTGCTGCTAAAAATCTAGCCAAACGTAGTCGTGGTGTCGCAAGAGTCTGTGTTAATTACATCCGTAGATGTCGTGACTTGGCGAATATAAGAGGACTTGACTCCATTAATGACGACGTGGTTAATGTAATATTTAAGACGCTGTCAATTGATGAACAAGGATTGGGATATGAAGACAGAGAGTATCTTCGTGTATTAGCTAACGGCGAACCAAGGGGAGTAATGGCTTTAAGTTATGCTTTAAGTAAAGATAAGAACACTATTGAAAACGTTATCGAACCTTATCTGCTTAGGTTAAATCTAATTGAGAGAACACCTAGGGGTCGCGTCATTACCCAAGATGGGAAAAAATATATAAAAAATCAAGGGTGGTAGTAATAATAGTGGATATACAAACATTGGCGTATTCGAATGCACTCCGAGGGTGTTCTTCTGATTGGTATCTGTAAAACCCAACGTTTTCTCTTGTCATGATAGTACAAAGTACCCTCGCCATCTGCACGTTTTTTGCCACGAAAACACCCTTTCTTCGCTGCCAATTGCAGTCAAAGGGGTTTTCGCTAGTTTAACATGGGATATAAAAATGCCCCGTAACTAATGGTCATGGGGCTGCCCGTCTCATAGTGAGCCATCGGGGATTCGAACCCCGGGCGCCCGGATTAAAAGTCCATGATGGCTCGTCCTTCGGACTCGCCTGGTTGCTTCGCAACCCTGCTCCCCATCAGGCTTTGCGCCATTGTCAGCCTTTTCTTACATCTGCGTTTTTTGAGCTGGTTGCTGTCATTTAGCTGTCATTTCTGCTACCGTTTTGAGCCGTACCGACGTGGCTGGGAAATCTCCATGCTTACGTAAAAACCCCTTTGCTAATCAGTGCTTTCTATTTCTTGATGTGATAATCCTTTTTGACTCAGTCACCGTCATTATTTACTATATTTCCCTTAAGCTTTTCATCGTCTTGCACTTACCCACAGGCAGATGATGAATGAGAATCATCCTAAAGCAAGTTTTCGTCGTTGCCAAGAAGTTAACCCCAGGCGGTACACCTTATTAACCCCGAGACTTCTTCATTTACCCTTAGGAAGAAATTTCAAACCAAGTCCCTCGACATTACTTCGGCCACTGATATTTTTTGAGGATTTCCTTCATTTCTTTCTCGCAGGCAAACAGCATCTCCTTTTCTCGCCCCGTAAGGGCTTCACCGGCTTCCTTCTTTCGCTGCAATTCGCTAAGCTCCCCAAAAGTCAAATTGCCTCTTAATCGTCGCAACTTATTCTGTACGTAGCCTTTGGCTCTATTGAACAGTAACCCAAGAGGCTTCAGCACGTAGGTTTTCAACAGGAAAACCACGCTCATTGTTAGGACGCTAATATTACAGATTTCAGCATAGTCCCCCATGCGGGCAGAATCCGCTGGTCTAGAAAGTTAATGAGGTGCTTCATTCTATCACCTTCAGAATATAGTCCTGTGGCTGTGTCTGTTGATACTACATAACGGAACGCCTTTTCTTACCCTTCGGGCTACTATAACCAATAAATGTGCTCTTCTTGTCGGCGACATTCTTAGAGGCATTAGAAGACAATTGGCTCCAAATCCTTACTTTAGAACACAATAGACCGGCTATGCCTCATTTCTTCCCTTGGCCTTTGTAAGTCATCCAGAAAACCTCAAAACCATTTAAGGTGCTAATGGCGGGTCATTGCGTCTTCGATAGCCCCATGAACCTCATATACGATATGTTCGTTTCGGATGCGCCAGACCCCAGAAGATTTCTGCAAACTGAATTTGATTTCATATCTGTCTTGGAACGTAAACAAACCATCGTAGGCATCTATCGCTAGAATAATTTCGGCGATAGCACTTGAGCCGCTACCCGAAACAGACTTCACAGTTGTCCTAACATCAAGCTCATAGTCGTTCACGTAATCGGCGAAGTCATCAACATAAAATATACGGGGTTTTTAATAGCACATCAGAAAGTGAACTCAGTTTGTCAAAGCGAATTTCCATTGACGGTTCGTCAAGAATTATCGTTACTGGAACCTGATACATGCTAAGTAAGGCATTCAAGTCCTTTGCTTCAGCTCCGTGAGCATATAAAGCAAAGAACGCATCTATTTCACTACGAGATATTGGAGTGCTTCCACTACCACCAAAACAGCCCGTCAGCAACGTTGGACCAGTAGAATCGGAGCTATCCTTCTAGCCTTCATGTCATTCCCTCCATGTATGCTTGTGGCTCACGTCTTCGCTTCGTTATTGGCGATAATATTTCCCTTTTTCGTAAGAGGGCAAGAAGGGCAACCGTTTGGATTGCTCCTCAAAGGCAAGAAGCGTTTGTGAACCCGCGACGAGTCCAGAATGATACAAAACCCGGTGTTCATTGTAATCACGTTGTTCTATA
>JAAZLB010000423.1 GCA_012799535.1 Bacillota bacterium
ACTGAGAAAATGAAAAAGACCATCCAGGGAGTGATGGTTTTACCCTTGCTGGTTCCTGAGATTGCTTTAGGGGTTTCACTATTGATGTTCTTTAATGCTTTAAAACTCCCTTTTGGGCATCTCACTTTGGTTTTGTCCCATTCGCTTTTTTGCGTACCCTATGTTTATATCATGGTACAATTGAGGCTACAAGAAATCGATAAGTCTATCCTCGAATCTGCACGAGATCTTGGGGCGACAAAATGGCAGACTATCAAAACCATTGTTTTGCCACTGGTAACCCCCTCGATCATCACCGCATCTTTGCTGGCACTAGCCATGTCTTTAGATGACGTGATTATTTCGACTTATATGTCTGGTCCCAGATCTACTACTTTACCTGTCCATATCTTCTCCATGATGCGGGTGGGTGTCACTCCCAAAGTTAACGCATTGTGCACTTTGATTTTAGTGGGTACATTTTTCATTGTTGGCTTTAGCCAGCTAGCTAGTAAAAGCACCAAAACAAAGGAGGTTTCCAGTTGAACAGAATTAAACTCAAAAAGGTTCTCGTTGTCCTAGTGATTGCCATTTTTGCCTTAACCTTAACTAGCTGTACTAAGAAGGAGAAAGTTAGTGAGGTAAACTTGATGACTTGGGGCGGCGATTTTATTCCCCGGGTTATCATTGACGAATTCGAGAAAGAAACTGGAATTAAAGTGAACTATAAGGAAGTTACTTCTAATGAAGATATGCAGTCTCTACTTGAAGCTAACCCAGATCAGTACGATCTAGCAGTAGTAACTGATTATATGGTGGACATTCTAAGACAAAACGGAATGCTAGAAAGCTTAGATAAGAGCAAGCTGCCTAACTTCGCTAACATTAATCCTGTTTACCAAGGCAACTATTATGACCCGAAAGATGAATACTCTATCCCTTACGCCATTTCCACATCCTTTTTGCTTGTCAATCCTGAAGCGGTAGAAAAGTTAGGGGCACAGCCCATCACCGGCTATGGTGATTTATGGCAAGAAGAATTAAAGAACAATGTTGTGGTCGTGGATTGGTCTGTGGAGATTATGGGAATCGCACTGAAAGCTTTAGGCTATGAGTATAACGAAACAGACCCAGTTAAGGTGGCAGAGGCAAGGGAGAAGTTGTTTGCCTTAAAGCCAAATATCATGCGCTTTGAGACGAATACTCCAGAGGATTCTTTAGTTAACGGAGAAGCGGTGGCAGGCTTTATGTATTCTAACCAGGCTGTAAAGGGGAAGGCTGCTAATAATAAGTTAGAGCCAGTGTTCCCAAGGGAAGGTATGCCCATCTTCATTGACGGATTTGTCATGTCGAAGAAGGCCCCTAACAAGGAGGGTGCCTACAAGTTCTTAAACTTCTTGATGCAACCTAAGATTGCAGCAAGGATTGCTGAGATAACCAACTTTACAAGCCCCAACAAGGCGGCGGAGCAATATCTACCAGCGGACTTTAAGAACAACCCTATGTTGAACATGCCAGATGAGGTTGTGAGAAACACCAGCTTTTATATTGGCGTAGAGAAAGTTTTAGAAGAATATGATCACATTTATTCGGAGTTTAAGCTTAGATAGGGGACTAAAAAAACAGCCTTCGGTTTTATTACCGGAGGCTGTTTTTTCCATTGGCATCCGAAAATCTAGGTGGGAAAGATTATTTGCCCAGAAGTACATCAGAGTATTCTGCGGCTATTTTTCGAGCAAGGTTTGTAGAATAGCTTTCAGCCACATTCTCACTTCCTCTATTCTTCAATTTGCAATTGAGAAGTCTCAGCTAGTCTCAAAAGCTCATGAATGCGAGGGGCGTGATTTCCCGTATTATAATAATGTACCGAAAAATAAGGGGAATAGCTATGCTGGTTATTCGTACATTAGTGTTTCAAAAGGGAAA
>JAAZLB010000424.1 GCA_012799535.1 Bacillota bacterium
CATTGCTAAAAAAGGCTAGATCATTTGGCATATCCTCTGAATTCACACTATAATCAGGGACCATGGCTAATAATACCGCGTTCACAAAACCAAGACCTAAACCAGTGCACAAGCCTCCAATAACTAAGGTGGTCATATTCTGTAGCTTTGCTAAAGCTAATAATCCTATGATCAGTGCGAAAAAGCCAGGAATAACCAACGCACCTCTTCCCCATTTGTCACTTAAATGGCCCGAGACTGCACCACCTACTGTAAACATAAGGGCGAAAAGGGCAAAGAAGAGAGCGGAGTTGGTGATTCCCACCTGTAAAGCGTGGAGGGTGAGCATACTCATGGTGGCACCTTGCACCGTGGCCCCAAAAAACATACTTACACTAATAATTACCAAACTACGGTTTTGCCAAGGTGGATGTGGTTCATAATCGATACGATTTAGCCTCGTTTCTTTGGGCTCACTGGGGATTAGAAAACTTAAAAGCATAGCCACACCAACAACTGCACTAGCACCTAAAAAGAGGGCGGAAAAGCCAAGGTTCTCCATTAAGTAGCTACCAAACAAAGGACCTACCATCATGCCTAAACCAATTGTAGCTGCAAAAATACCGAAGAATAGACCAC
Organism: Bacillota bacterium; assembly: GCA_012799535.1. GTDB lineage: Bacteria > Bacillota > Limnochordia > Darwinibacteriales > Darwinibacteriaceae > UBA4996. Next base: position 619 of record JAAZLB010000424.1, read on the forward strand.
GATTACTAGGCTTACTATAGGCTGCCAGCAACCCTTGACCACCAGTGATAAAACCTGCTAGTCCAATACTTTGTAATAAGCGGACTAAAGCTAAGAAACCAAAACCCCAAAAGGGCAGATACAAGAATAAAACACCGGTGGCCACCACTAGTCCCACCCGTAACACTAATAGATTTGAAGTGCGGGTAGCCAGTTTCCCAAAATAAACTTTGCCTAGCACCGCACCTAAAGACAATAGGCCTACTAGCACCCCCACCACCACTTCTCCCCCACCTAACTGGGTAATATACAGGGGCAAAGTGGGGACAAACATTTGGTTCATGGTGTGATAGAAAAAGTTAATCAAAAGAACTAAGATAACTCCTCCATAACTAGCCATCAATCACTCTCCTCATCTTCTAGCAACTAAACTAGCAAGTAACTCCTCTGCCTCGGATCGCAAAGGAATAGTCCATTGGGTGTGGGGATAAGCCAAAGCCTGCTCTAACACCTGGCGCGCTTGGTCAGATTGCCGTTGTTTTACTAACAACTTTGCATAGTGTACACTAAATTCCGGTTCAATTAAGTCTAATTCCCAAGCCCTTCGGGCACAATTCAAGGCTTGTTGACGATCCCCCTTACCAAGGGGCTTGGGGGGTAATTCCCAATAGAGATGACTGAGGACAAAATAAGCCCAGGCATAATTGGGATCCAAATCCAAAGTTATCTCTAGATGTTCAAACATTGTATTGACTAAAAGTAAGGATTGCAAGATACCCTGGGCATTACCGATCTTGCCTGATAGTGCAGCAATCCAGTAATGGGCATCTGGGGATTGGGGATTTAATTCTACAGCCCTGTGGGCATAGCCCACTCCTGTTTCCCAAGTAAGCAGCTGCTGTTTTGGATCCAACCAGTCGCCCAAGTAAAAATGTACCTCGGCTAACTCACAAAGTAGTTCTACATTTGCTGGTGTTTCTTCTAATTGCTCCAGTAACACCTTACAGGTGGCATTCAGTTGTTGTTCTTTGCTTTGGGTTAACCCAGTGCTGGGATAGACTAGCCCTACTAAGATTAAGAAAACCAACAACTTCTTATTCATGGCTCACACCTACATGACAAAGCCGTAAATCATGATAAAGTGTAAAACTGTACCTAAGCCAATGAAAATATGGAAAATCTCATGAAAACCAAAGCGTTTGGGAAAAAAGTCAAAGATCTTCGTGGCGTAGATGATGGCTCCAATAGTATAGGCGAGTCCCCCGGCCACCATTAATATCAAAGCAGGTTTGGCTAAAGTTTGAATCAATTGTCCAAAGGGGATTACTGCCAACCAGCCCAAAAGGAGATAAAAACCAGCAGTAACCATGCGTGGTAAGCCAACTAACCACACTTTTAACACCGCACCAAGGGTAGACAGAGCCCAAATGGTTATGAGGGTAGCCCAGCGCCATACCCCTTCTAAACCGAAATACAACACAGGGGTGTAGGTCCCGGCAATTAGGA
>JAAZLB010000425.1 GCA_012799535.1 Bacillota bacterium
TAATCTAGATATCATTTTGAGGCCTTCTCCTCCTGTGTCTTTGTTGTTCACTTAACACTTTAGGAGTGAGGCCTCTTTTTCCTGCCTCTTTTTGTAAAAGCCCCCGATAACTATTTACTCATACCGAAAGGTGGCGTTGACAGTCACGGAGACCTTTAGTTGACCGGGCATAAATACGTCGGCCAACTCGGTTACTGCACTGATTCCTTCAGCTCCATATTCTGGACCATAAGAATAGGTTTCTTCCACACTTTCCAGGACTAAATTGGTGGAATCGTTGGCAGCGGCTAGTAGGCCGGCCTTCCACCAAGCGTCTTCCATGGCCCGTTTAAAGGCTTCTTCTTTAGGGGTGAGATAATCTTGTACTCCATACTGTAGCCCGTAAATAATGTTGGCACCCGCGGCGGTGGCCTGATCTAAAAACTCCGCCACTTTGGTCAAATCTAAAACTTGTACTTCGAAGACGTGACGAATGGTGAACCCTTCAGGTATTAATTGTCGGGTGGCCTCATCCCAACTTTCTCTTCGATACATATTAAACTCAGAAGTTTTGATCACTTCAGGAGGAGCGAATTGGGAAAAGACTGCGATTAAAGCTTGGATGGTTTCGTTACTTTGGGCTAGGGCAATTTCCGCGGTGTCCCCGTCGGTCTGGGCTCCAATCCACATTTGCACTTTGGTGGGGGAAACCCGCACATCGCCGGTGCCCTGCACTTTAATAGTAAAGCCTTCAGCAGAGGCGTTGCTTACCCCCATTATACTCATAAGCAACACTAATACTAAAGTGGATACGAACATTACTTTTTTATCCACGCTACCACTTCCTTTTTCTGTAATGCTACAGAATTCGTTTAGAATTGGGTCTTTGTGGGGTAATGATCCTGAGAGAATTCAAAACCGCGAGAATGGTCACACCCACATCTGCAAAGACCGCTTCCCACAAGGTGGCGAGGCCAAAGGCACCTAAGGCTAATACCACTAGTTTGACTCCAAAGGCCAATGAAATGTTTTGCCAGACAATACGGTTAGTACGACGGGCAATATCCATGGCATTTACAACACCATAGGGATCATCGGTCATTAAAACTACGTCTGCAGTCTCAATGGCCGCATCAGAGCCTAGGGCTCCCATAGCCACACCTACATGGGCTCTGGCAAGAGCTGGTGCATCATTGATCCCGTCACCGACGAAAACCACTTTCCCCTTGGATTCTTTGATGATCTGTTCTAATTCATTCACTTTATGATGGGGTAAAAGTTCAGACCTGATTTGATTGATTCCTAATTGTTCGCCCACTTGCTGTGCTACCTCAGAATTATCACCGGTAAGCATGATTACTTCTTTACCCATATCCTGCAAGGATTTTACCGCTGTAGCCGCACCCTTCTTAGGTTGGTCAGTAAGGATAATAGTTCCGGCATGAGCACCATCGATGGCCACATAGACACCTGCAGGGGTCGAGTTGTCAACTGAGACACCTTCCCGTTCCAATAAGAGTTTACTACCTACAAGGATTACTTCACCTTGCCACTTAGCCCTAACTCCAAATCCGGCTAATTCTTCCACATCTTGAACTTCAGTCTGTTCAACATTGTTTCCATACGCTTGCACAATGGAGCGGGCGATGGGGTGGGAGGAAAAACTTTCTGTATAGGCCGCGGCTTGTAAAACAGCTTGTGGAGAATAAGGCGACACAGCCTCAACCTTTTGTACTGTAAACTGTCCAGAGGTTAGAGTTCCTGTTTTGTCAAAAACTACTGTATCCGCCTCATAAAGTGCTTGAAGGTAGTTGCTTCCTTTAACTAAGACTCCGTGGCGAGAAGCACTACCAATCCCACCAAAGAAACCTAAGGGGATGGATACTACCAGGGCACAGGGGCACGAAATGACTAGAAAGACTAGGGCCCGATAAAACCAGTCACTGAAACTCCCACTAAAAAAGAGGGGAGGAATGGAGGCGATTAAGACTGCAATGCCTACCACAATTGGTGTGTAGTATTGGGCGAAGGAAGTGATAAAATCTTCCGTCGGTGCCTTGTGGGCAGTGGCATTTTCCACGAGATCGAGGATCCTAGCAACAGCTGAATCCTCTGCCAATTTTTGAGCTTTAATGGTTAGTAAACCACTGAGGTTAATGCAACCGCTTAAAACCTCTTCTCCCGCTTGTACTGTTTGGGGAATGCTCTCACCAGTCAGTGCAGAAGTATCCAAAGAGGAAAAACCGTCAAGAATAGTCCCATCAACTGGGATGCGCTCCCCAGGATACACCACTAGCACATCACCGATTTTTACTTCTTCAACAGCTACATCAGTGATTGTATCGCCTTGTTTACGGTGTGCTTTTTCTGGTCGAATGGCTATTAAAGCGGAGATGGAACGGCGAGAATGATCAACTGCTAAACCTTGGAGAAATTCACCGGTACGATAAAAGATCATTACGGAGGCCGCTTCGGGAAACTCCTTAATGGCTAAGGCTCCTAAAGTAGCTATGGTCATGAGGAAATGTTCATCAAAAATCTGCCCCTTTTTAATATTGCGGATTGCTTGGAAAATGACTTCATAACCAGCTAGGAAATACGCGAAAATAAAA
>JAAZLB010000426.1 GCA_012799535.1 Bacillota bacterium
CGGGCATCCCACCAGGCCTTGGATGTTTTGGCCCAAATCGGACGAATTGAGGGAACTTATCCTCCCTTTCCTTTATTAAGTTGGGCAGATCTCATCTCAGGATTTACTGGTCCGGCGCGGGTAATTCGCGCCACCTTAGATTTGGCCGCCAGCTGTAATGTGAGCTTACCACGGGAGCGGCTTCTTCCGCCCCATCCCACTGGGAAAAACCTGGATGATTTGGTGTGGAGCGGTGCCCGAGAGCGCTTTGGCGAACTGACTAATGAAATTAAGAATCGTTTAGAGTATGAGTTGGCAATTATTGGTGGTCAAGACTTCAGTGATTATTTTCTGATTGTATCCGATATTGTGAGCTTTGCTAAACAAGAAGGCATCCCAGTAGGTCCTGGTCGAGGAAGTGCTGCTAGTAGTCTAGTAGCTTATTGTCTCGGTATTACGGAAGTTAATCCCCTTGAGTGGGGTTTGTTGTTTGAACGTTTTCTAAACCAAGCTAGGCATACCCGTCCAGATATTGATTTGGATTTTTGTTATGAAAGGCGTCATGAGGTTCTTAACTACGTATCCATACGTTTTGGCCAGACACATGTGGCCCAAATTGGTACTTATGGGACTTTTGGAGAACGTTCTGCTAGTCAAGAAGTAAAACGAGCCTTAGGCTCGGAGCAACCCCAGGTGGCCACAAGCATTCAAGGGCTCAAACGGCATCGGGCTACCCATGCGGCAGGTGTAATCATTACTGCTCAACCCATCCAACAGATTAGTGCAGTCTACCAAGATCGGGATCTTCCAGTGACTCATCTTGATATGTATAGCCTAGAGAGGCTGGGAGCCTTAAAAATAGACTTGTTAGGTCTACGGACCCTCACATTATTAGCTAAAATGGAACAGGCGGTTCAAAAAAGAGAACCTGATTTTCGCTTAAACAAGATCCCCTTGCAGGATCAGAAGACTTTTGATCTTTTATCCCAGGGTAAAAGTCTTGGGATCTTCCAATTAGAAAGTGCTCTTTTCCAAGATTTGCTCCGTTCTTTGCAGCCCAAATCCTTCGAAGATTTGGTAGCCCTTTTAGCCCTAGGCAGGCCAGGACCTTTGGAGATGTTCCCAGAATACTTACGGAGACGAAGAAATCCCCAGCAAGTCAAATATCTCAATCGGGCATTAGAAGAGATCTTAGGTGAAACTTATGGGTTAATTCTTTATCAAGAACAAGTAATTCTCATCGCCCACAAGATTGGTGGTCTATCCTTAGGTGATGCTGACTTATTACGGGTGGCCCTGGGGAAAAATGACCAGGTAGCCATTACAATGTGGCGAGAGCGTTTTGTACAAGGAGCCCAAGCCCAAGGTCTATCACTCCAGGAAGCCCAGGGTCTTTTCAAAACTATCATGGACTTCAGTGGGTATGCCTTTAACAAGGCCCATAGTGTAAGCTATGCCATGTTAACATGGCAGGGCGCCTATCTTAAGGCCAATTACCCCTTGGAGTTTTTCACAACCATCTTAAATGAAGGGGGCTCACCGCAAGAGCAAAGTGCCTATTTATTAGATTGTCAAAGTCAAGGCATTGAGATTTTACCCCCTAACATTGTCTACTCTAAACCCGAAAGCACCCCTGAAGGGCAAGGCTTACGCCTTGGTTTGTTGAGCATTCGTCCGCTTGGTTCCTATGTTGCCAGGGAACTTGTTCAAAAGCGCCAAGGTTGTGGTTTCACTAGTTTTCAGGAGTTACGCCGTCAACTGCATTTGGATTCTAAAATTTGGGAAATGTTAATCTTAGCTGGCACCTGTGACGAGCTTGGTTCGCGTAACAGCCATCTTAGGGAGTTGGGCTTGGCTAGCTTGAGCGAATTGGAGCTACTCCGACGAGAACGGGAGTTACTAGGAATATATGCCTCTATGCACCCGAGCTCCCCCTTTTTGCCCCTGATGCGCAATTTGCAAGGGGAGTTAACGGTGGTGGTGGGGGAAGTACTCCAACTAAAACGGTCCGGGGTCACCCTAACAGGTGTCTTAGATACTCCTGAAGGCTCGGTAGACTTTAAGACTAAAATAAATAGGGAAAATCAGGTAATCCAACCAGGTGATGCCCTAGCCCTTTTTGGTCGTCGAGAAGAAGGTTTTTGGAAAGTAGAATGGGAACTACCTTTAGGACCCACTCTTCTAATTTCACCCCAACCTGATCAACTAGATGAACTCAAGGAAATTTTAGAGCAGCAAAATGGTACAAGACCTGTCGTCCTCCGCCTTGGAGAGGGGATTGCCTATCACCTTTTACCCCGAATGTTTTGGGTCAAAGATGTGTTACAAGTGGATGGAGGCTTGCAAAAAAGAGGCCTAA
>JAAZLB010000427.1 GCA_012799535.1 Bacillota bacterium
ACTTAGGGTATTCTTATGGTAGGCCATCGGTAACAACTCCTTTTCGGTTTTGTCTGACGACTTACCATTTCGGAGTCCCGATGGCTTTTCCTTTTTCAAATTGCGAACTTAATTATACATGATCTATTTGGGCCCACACAAAAAGAGTGCCTAGGTAAAACCTTCAGCACTCTCCTTCTTAAAGTAAAGGTCGCTTACTGGGCAAGCCTGCTCGCCGAGGATAAACCGACGGTGTTGCCCTTATCTTTCGAAACACTAACAGGGTCCGCTCTCCCATAGACAATGGTAACTCCAAATCGAATGCTTGTTCTAATTCCATGTTCAACTTTTCAAGGGCAACCTGGCTTGCAGTCAGCTCTTGTCGTGCCTCACCAGACTTAAAGGCAATAAATCGCCCCCCTACCTTGACCAAAGGGCTACATAATTCCAAAAGCACCGGTAAGTTGGCTACCGCCCTACTCACTACCAAATCATAACTTTCCCGATGTTTTGCATCTTGCCCCACATCTTCCGCCCGGGCATGGAGTGTAGCAACATTGGTTAACCCAAGTTTTTGGGACGCTTCATCAAGGAAATTTAAACGTTTTCTAAGGGAATCTAGCAAAACTATTGACCATTGGGGTCGAGAAATTGCCAGAGGTATCCCAGGAAAACCTGCCCCAGTACCTACATCAAGAACATTTAGTTCGGTAGGTAATTGCAAAAGCAGAAGACTTAGACTGTCCAAAAAGTTCTTTACTGCCATTTCTGTAGGCTCTACAATACGAGTTAAATTGAGTCCCTGATTAACCTCAATAATTTCTAAGGAAAATTGTCCCATTGCAGCAAGTGTCTTAGCATCACAGGGAAGATTCCAAGCCTTCAACCCATCCCTTAAGGTAGTCTCAAATACGCTTAAATCAAAACTCATTCAGTCGCCCTCCGTTGCAATTGTTCTAAATGCACCAAAAGGACACTAATATCTGCAGGGGTGACTCCAGAGACTCGGGAAGCCTGACCTACGGAACTAGGTCGAACTTCACTCAAGCGATTTACTGCTTCCCGAGAAAGGCCCTTTAGTTCCTGATAGGGAAAATCAGGCGGTAAGAGTTTCTTTTCCATGCGCTCAAAACGTTCAATAGCAGCCTCTTGCCTACTCAAATAACCCGCATATTTCACATTAATCTCTACCTGTTCCCCTATGGCCCGAGACAAAGGAGGGAGATCTGTAAAATGGACCAAATCCCCATAGCTTAATTCTGGACGACGGAGCAAATCTGCCAGGGTTACGCCGTGCTTCAAAGGAGTGGTACCTAAAGCCATGAGCTTCTCATTAACCTCTGGAGTGCCACCAATCACTGTCCTATTCAAGCGCTCTACCTCTGCTTCGATTAAAGTCTGTTTGTTTAGAAAGGCAGCATACCGTTCCTCACTAATTAAACCCAACTCATAGCCAAGGGGGGTAAACCGCACATCCGCATTGTCCATGCGCAACGATAAGCGATATTCAGACCTCGAAGTCATCATCCGGTAGGGCTCTGTCACACCCTTAGTCACCAAGTCATCAATTAAAACCCCAATATACCCTTGAGAACGGGGAATGATGATGGGTTCTTCCCCTAATAAGAAGCGGGAAGCGTTAATACCGGCCATGATCCCTTGGGCAGCTGCTTCTTCATAACCGGAAGTCCCATTGATTTGACCTGCACAAAACAGACCAGAGATATCCTTGGTTTCTAAAGAAGCATGCAAAGCCAAAGGATCAATACAGTCGTATTCAATGGCGTAAGCAGGACGCATAATCTCTACGTTTTCAAAGCCAGGAATCGTTCTTAGCATCTCGTCCTGAATTTCTAAGGGTAAAGAAGTGGAAGAGCCACTTAAATACCCTTCATTAGTGTCCCACCCCTCCGGCTCAATAAAGACCTGATGACTAGTTCGATCAGGAAATTCCACGATCTTACTTTCAATAGAAGGGCAATAGCGTGGCCCTGGTCCCGTAATTGCTCCACTATACATAGAAGTTCGATGGAGATTATCTCGAATTATGCGATGGGTTTCAGGGGTAGTATAGGTCACCCAACACGGTGCTTGCTCGATTTCAATAGATTCGGTTTCAAAGGAAAACCCAAAGATCTTCTCATCACCGGGGAGTTTTTCTAATTTGTCATAATTTAGGGAACGCATATTGATTCGGGGAGGTGTTCCCGTTTTAAAGCGAACAATGGGAAGCCACTTTTTTAAGGCGGAGGCGAGATCTACCGCAGTATGTTGGCCCTGAGGACCAGATTCGTATTGTAATTCACCAATATGGATTACTGAGCGCAGATAGGTTCCGGTGGCCAAAATCACCACGGGAGCAAACACCTGAACTCCACCTCGCAAAACTATCCCTTGAATCTTACCCTTTTCTACTAGAAGATCCGTAACAAGTCCTTCCTTTAAATAAAGGTTGGGGGTGTTTTCTAAGACCTGTTTCATTCTACGCTGATATAATTTTCGATCTAATTGCACCCTAAGGGATTGAACAGCAGGCCCTCGCCTGGTGTTGAGCATCCGCATCTGCATGAGGGTGGCGTCACAATTTTTCCCCATTTCACCACCAAGGGCATCAATTTCCCGTACTAAGGTGGCCTTACCCGAACCACCAATACTGGGATTGCAAGGTAATAAAGCCACGTTATCTAGATTTAAAGTTAATACTAAGACTGTGTGACCACGGCGAGCGCAGGCCAAGGCAGCCTCTGCACCGGCATGTCCCGCACCTACTACAATCACGTCATAACTATTAGGAATCATCTCAATCCCTACTTTCCAATACAAAACTGAGCGAA
>JAAZLB010000070.1 GCA_012799535.1 Bacillota bacterium
CAACCGATATACAAGACTAATTCGCTTATGATCCACAATTACCTTTGTTTAGTTTTGCCCCTTGCTAGCTCAAAAACTCCTCCACTTCCGACCGTGTAGGAATTGAAGGCTGGGCACCGTGGCGCGTTACCGCTAGTGCTGCGGCGGCATTGGCATAACGGGCCGCGTCTTCGAGACTGTATCCTTCCCCGATTAACGCCGCAAGGGCACCGGTGAAGGTATCTCCAGCCGCTACCGTATCCACCACAATCACTTGATGGGCGGGGAAGTGAAACTCGCCTTGGGCATTGATGCCATAGACACCTTGGGATCCAAGGGTAATGACTACTGCTTCCACACCTTTGGCTAGTAAAGCTTGCGCAGACTGTCTAGCTGTAGGCAAGTCCTTAACCTCTATACCAGTTAGTAGCTGAGCCTCTGATTCGTTAGGAGTGATTAGGGTTATATGTTGATAGATATCCCCTGGGAGTGTTTCGGCCGGGGCTGGATTTAAGATGACCTTGACCCCTAAAGAACTAGCTTGCTTGATGGCAAAAAGTACTGTTTCTACTGGAATCTCTAGTTGCAGCACTACACAGGCACACTGAGCCATAAGTGGGGCTAAAGCCTGAATATCATCGGTGGTCACAGCCCCGTTAGCACCAGGAACCACAATAATACGATTATTTCCAGAGGAGTCTATGATGATTGAAGCCACGCCAGACGACTGTTCTGGATCCACTCGGATGTATGTGGTGTCAATGCCTTCTTGTTGTAAACTGGCTAGTTGATCCTGGCCAAAGGTGTCCTCACCGACCCGGCCCGCCATAAAGGTCTCCACCCCTTGCCTAGCCACCGCCACAGCTTGATTTGCCCCCTTACCACCAAAATAGCGGTGGAAGGAGGCACCTAGCAAAGTTTCTCCGTCACCGGGTACCCGCGGGGTGTGAACTACTAAATCCATGTTCAGACTTCCGATAACCAAAACTTGTGCCCGCTTCATCAAAACAACCTCCATTATCTTTCTAGATTAGCTTTTCTGATAGTTTCGCTGAATAAGGCCTGCTTCCTGCAAAACTCTACAGGGCCCATGATGAAACAAAGCGATACCTGCTGGAGGTACCGCCTAAAGAACTTATGATAATGTCCCGATCAACCATCGAATCCTCCCCCAGTCTCTATGAAGCCTGTTCGTGGTAAGTGCTAACTAAGATTATATCAAATTCTCGAATGTTACGCACTGGAGTATGTGTGATATAATTAATTGAAACAGCGTCTGAGGAGGGGATGCCCATGACTTTGAAAGAGATTAGGTGGAAACAGCGTTTCGAAAACTTTAGGAAGGCCTACGCCCAATTTGAGAGTGCCGTACTAGCATACAAGGACCTTAACAGATTGGAACTTGAGGGAATGATTAAACGATTCGAATATACCTTTGAATTAGCCTGGAAAACCCTGAAAGACTACCTTGAGGCAGAGGGCGTGGAAGCGAGTTTTCCGCGAGAAGTAATAAAAGCAGCTTTCCAATACAACGTAATTGAAGATGGAGAGACTTGGATGGAAATGCTGGAAAGCCGCAATCTAATGGTTCATACTTATAGTGAAGAACGATTCTTGTCCGTAGTAACCAAGGTTGTATCTTTCTACTATCCCGCCATTACCCAAGTTTTGCGATACCTGGAGGGACAATTATGAACTTTGGATTACCCCCTAAGAGCATGAACATGATCCTCAAGTCCCTAGGAAAATGGGATGAAATCGAACGGGCGTCGATCTTTGGTAGCAGGGCCATGGGGAATTTCAAAAATGGTTCCGATGTGGATCTGGCTCTTTTTGGCTCAAAAATTACGCATCAGACTTTACTTGGATTAGGTACACTGCTTAATGAAGAATTGCCCCTGCCCTACCATTTCGATCTTGTCCATTACGAGTCCCTAGATAACCCAGCACTCAAACACCACATCGACACCGCAGGAAAACTGTTTTATGTCAAAGACTAAAGTTGTCACTTTTTAAAACCCACTTCTGGATATAATAGCCCCAGGAGGTATGGTCCATCATGACAGAA
>JAAZLB010000428.1 GCA_012799535.1 Bacillota bacterium
ATGATCAAGATTTCGTTTTCACTAAAGATGATGGCGGCCCACTTCAGATTAATAATTTTGCTCAGCGGAGCTTTGTGGATTTAATTGAGAAAGCTGGCGTTAAGAAGATTCGCTTTCATGACTTAAGGCATACCTGTGCTACGCTTCTTTTAGAGAATGATGTTAACCCGAAAATCGTCCAAGAGCGATTGGGACACTCGGATATTGCCATGACGTTAAATAGATACTCACATGTTACTCCTACCATGCAAGATGAGGCAGCGAGCATATTGGGCGGAGTGATGGAGGTTTAAAACGGTCAAAATAAAAAGCGCTGTGTAGAATTCTCCAATTCTGCATAGCGCTTCTGCTTATAGAACAAAGATTTATGCTTCTTAATATTGCTCTTCCTCCCTGTTTTCCAGTTCTTTTAGGGTGATTCCATCTGCTGTTTTCCAGTGTGTAAGACCATTTACATGTCCACCAATAACAAAGGCAGCAGCATAGGAAGGGCTTGTAAAAAGCAGGTCTTCCTGTAGGATGCCTTGGGCATCAATGTTTGCTTTCTGTCTATGCTCTTTGATACGTGTCGGGATTGTGTCTGAATCAATAGTCTCGATTAAACTGCCTTTAAAAACAACAAACCCTTCAGACGTTTGTGCCCCTGTGGCTTCAATCAACAATCCACTCTTGCGGCTTTTACGGCTAAAGTATAATAGTTCTTGCCGGCTATTATGTTCACTCTCGTAGCTGGAATCGGTGTGACTTTCTGTTAAAAACTCAAATAGTCGGTATCCCAGCGCTCCCATCACAATCTTGGAAAAATCAATAAATTCTTCCAGTTCGCTTTCTTTTTCCTCGGTAATATTGCCGAGGCTGGGTTCGTTACTGTTTCTTACAAAATATCGATTTGTCTGCATAGCCATTGTGCAGAACCTATGCTCTAGATAACTAATTTCAGTTGGGCCAAAAGAGTTATTCGATGTTGTAAACACGACGGCTTCTGTCCAATAATCTTCCTTTTGATTTCTTTTGTGCTCGTTCAAACGTCGGAGGATACCTTCACCATTCTTCCTGGTGCCAGCTTGCCCAATGTAAACTGTTTTCTTATCAGAAGTATCGTCGGATCCGAAAAGGAAATAAACTCCACTTTGAGAAAGGTCTGATCTCCCTTTACATTTTTCGAGTTCTGTGCGAGGGATCTTATAGGCCACGCCAGTCCAGTTAGCAAGAGTGCACTTTATTCGACCGTTGGCTTTTCCGTCCATCAAAAATAGGTTAATACTCTTTCCACGTGGTGTCACCCTATCAACCCCTTCACTTTGGAATATTCCAAGATAATCCACCTTTAGGCTTTTACACGAAATAGCCAATACCTTCAATCTCTACCTTCGCACGAGGAGTGCCTATCTTTTTGACCTTTTTTATCGATAAAAAACCCTTCCATTTTTTGGATATGGTCAATTGATGGTCAATTTCCCTCGAAAATAAACAAACCCCCTGCTCAGAGGGGGTATAATTCCATATGGTGCCGAAGGTGGGATTTGAACCCACACGGGCTATTGCCCACTGCGCCCTGAACGCAGCGCGTCTGCCGTTCCGCCACTTCGGCGTGCTCTATAACTCTAAATCTAGCACTTTCTCATGCTAAAGTCAACGCATTCTACCAGTAGACAGGACCAAGTAGACTCGCTCAGGTGAGTCTACTTTTTTCTTTTGTTAAAAAACAGTTGACGATGTGATCTTATGGATATATCGTTAACTACACAAGTAACTATATGGTCCACCCCGATAATCTTAGTCCAATAAAATAGACAGAAAGAAGGGAAGCCATGGAGAAAATGATGGAAGTTCAGGGACTGGTTAAATCCTATGGTGATGTGAAGGCGGTTAGGGGCATTGACTTTTATGTGGAAAAAGGCAAGCTCTTTGCCTTTTTAGGGCCTAATGGTGCTGGTAAATCCACCACCATTGAGATTTTAAGCACCGCTCTTCAGGCGGATCAAGGGGAAGTGATGATTAACGGCTACACCTTGGGGCGAGAAGATAGCAAAATTAGATCGTCCATTGGTGTAGTTTTTCAAGGACACCTCCTTGATGATTTGCTAACAGTAAGGGAAAACCTACTCACCAGAGGAAGCTTTTATGGCCTGAAAGGGCAAGAGCTGAATCAAGCAGTGGCCCAGGCTGCCGATGCCACCGATGCCCTGGATTTTTGGGATCGTCCTTACGGTAAACTCTCTGGCGGGCAGCGCAGGCGTGCGGATATTGCTCGGGCTTTAGTTAATCGGCCCCAGATCCTTTTTTTAGATGAACCTACAACCGGTCTTGATGCCCAAACACGAAGAAATGTCTGGGAATGCATTGAAGAACTGCAAAAGGAAACGGGTATGACAGTTTTCTTGACCACCCATTATATGGAGGAAGCGGCCAAAGCCGATTATGTGATTGTAATTGATCATGGGGAAATTGCTGCTAAAGGCACTCCAGCACAACTTAAGGCACAATATGCCAAGGATCAATTGCGACTGCAAATTGGGGAGCGAGAAGAACTAATCAAGGTATTAAAAGAGCTGTCCTTAAGCTACGAAGAACAGGCTGATATCATCACCATTGCTATCGCCAGCACCCTAGATGCACTGCCAATCATTGAACGTTGTAGGG
>JAAZLB010000071.1 GCA_012799535.1 Bacillota bacterium
TTTAGTACAAAAGGTTATGTGTGTCAAGAGTGTCCAAACACCTGTGAAATTGTGGAAATTTGGCGTGAAACTGAATTTTTAGCCAGTTGGGGAAGTCGGTGTGGCCGTTCTAACTAGCTACATAAGATGTTTTATGGTATTATAATATTATTGATTAGGAGTTGATCTGGGAGGTAGACCCGATGATGACGCGTGTAGAACAGATGATCTTAGGCGTGCCCGCCATCCTTTTGGCCATTGCCTTTCACGAATTAGGCCATGCCTATGTAGCTTATAAGTTAGGGGATCCAACCCCCAAATACCAAGGACGATTAACCCTTAACCCTATGGCACATTTAGATCCCATAGGGGCAATTGCCCTTTTGGTTTTTAAAGTTGGTTGGGCAAGACCGGTAATGATCAATCCACAATATTTTAAGAATCGCAAACGGGATACGGCCCTAGTTTCTTTAGCTGGCCCCTTGGCCAATGTTTTGTTAGCATGGATTTTTTACAATTCACTCCGTTTTCTGCCAGGTTTAATGCCTAGTATTTCTCTAGCACGGACTTTGTATCTTTTTTTATTGATTAATGTCCAGATCAACCTAGGTTTGGCCGCTTTTAACCTCTTACCGGTTCCACCCTTGGACGGCTCGAAAATCCTGGCCGCTTTCTTGCCACCGAAGTGGGAATATAAGTTTTCTCAACTTGCACATTATGGCCCTTTTTTATTGATTGTTCTTTTGTTGACGGGTGGGGCCCAGATTATTATTAACCCCATTTACAGTGTGCTATCCCATTTAATCGTTAGCCTCTCCTTTTAAGGTGTTATTATGGGGTATTTGATCCAGTTAGAAGCTTACGAAGGGCCTTTTGACTTACTATTAGACTTAATTGCCAAAAACGAAATTGACATCTGGGACATTCCCATTGCTGCGATTACAGAACAATACTTGGAATACCTTTTTTCGTTACAAGAGCAAGATCTAGCCATTACTGGTGAATTTCTAGTGATGGCCGCTACTTTAATTAGAATCAAATCTCGATTACTTTTACCACCAGAACCAGTGGAAGAAGAATTTGAGGAAGAAGTGGATCCCCGTCTAGAACTTGTGGAGCAACTATTGCGCTATAAGTTCTTTAAGGAAGTTTCCGTATTTTTGCAAGAACGTTATTCTAATGCTGCTAAGGTATTCACTCGGGGACAAATGGCAGCTCAGTTAGATATGACCCCTATCTTCACTGATCCGGTGGGGGATGTAACGGTTACAGATCTTAAAAACCTTTATTCCGCCTTAATCACTGAAGCAGAAAAGGAAGAACCGGTGCATTCTGTGCCGAGTTCCATTTCTTTGCCAGAACGGATGGCTAGAATCCGGGTGCAAATGGTAGGACAACCTCGAGTAACTTTTCAAGATTTACTTAGGGACTCCACCCCAGAGGAAATCGTGGTTACCTTTTTGGCCATCTTAGAATTGGTTCGGTTGGGAGAAATCGCGGTCGTGCAGCATGAATCCCTCGGACCTATTGATATAGAACCATTTGCCCTAGAAGTGGAGGTGCAGTAGTGACCATCCAAGAAGCAGAAATAATTATTGAAGGCTTGATTTTTGCTGCAGAACATCCCATTACTCCTCAGGAGATTGGGGAGATTGTGGAATTGGATGTTAGTGCGGTTGAGTCTATAGTAGAAAATGTTCGGAAACGGTATGCCACTGGAGCATTATTAATTCGAAATGTAGGGGGAGGCTACCAAGTGGTTACTAAGCCAGAATTGGCTCCTTGGATTGAAAAACTAGGTAGACCTATCATTAATGCACCCCTTTCAGTAGCTGCAACGGAGACCTTAGCAATTATCGCGTATCAGCAACCGGTAACTAGAGCCGAAATTGAGCAAATTCGTGGGGTCCGTTCCGATAGTGCGGTTAATAGCCTTATAGAACGGGAACTAATCTGCGAACTGGGCAGAAAAAATGCTCCCGGTCGCCCTATTCTTTATGGGGTTACTGAGAAGTTTTTTCAACATTTTGGCCTCAGAAGTCTCGAAGAGCTACCTTTGCAGGGCATAAGTGAATGGAAATAATGGTAAATTAAGACTGAGTTGAGGTGATCCACATGCTACTCGGTCTTTTTTTATTTATTCTGATCCTCGTTGTGCTTCTTGTTAGATTTTCCATGGATTTAAGCTTTAACTTAGAGGATTTTTCCGTAGACTATACTGTAAGACTACGGTTAGGTCCGTACTTCTTAGCGATCCCAGCTAAAATGACTACAAGAATGACCCGCATGGTAGGTAACCAATCCTTAAATAACTTTGAAGATGTACTCCAAAATCTTTTGAGGGTGTGGTCTTCTCTGGATTACTTCTTTCAAGAAATTGAATACTTGCAATTAGACGTTCTCATCGGTGTTGGGGATCCTTTTTTGACCGCCCTTGGTTGTGGTGGGCTTTGGGCAGTGGTCGGCTCCTTTCTTAATGGGTTGAGCTCCTCTAATCGCTTGAAGAACACACCTGAAGTTCGAATAGAACCGAATTATAGTGGCCTCAGCTTGCAAATTAGCTTCTACTGTATATTCCAGTTTAGACTTGGTCAGATTATAATTAAGGAATTAAAAAGGCTAAGCTGAGGAGTAGAGCAATGAACAATAAACATCCTATTGAAGGACTTATGCAAACAGCCATGGAAAGCTTGAAAACCATGGTCGATGTGAATACCATTTTAGGTGACCCAGTGGAAACACCGGATGGAGCAGTAATTGTCCCTGTGAGTAGAGTAAG
This sequence comes from Bacillota bacterium, assembly GCA_012799535.1. Taxonomy (GTDB): domain Bacteria; phylum Bacillota; class Limnochordia; order Darwinibacteriales; family Darwinibacteriaceae; genus UBA4996. The sequence goes on from JAAZLB010000071.1 coordinate 2,759, forward strand.
TTTTGGTTTCGCCGCTGGTGGTAGTGAGTTTGGTCAAGTTAGTGCCAAAAATACCTCCAACGAGGAAAAAAGTCACCCATTTGGGGGCGGTAGTGGGGCGGGAATTGCTTTAAACCCCGTAGCTTTTCTAGTGGTAGGGCGCGAGAGCGTGCGTCTCTTACCTGTGGATCAAACTGCTATCTATGATCGCCTGATCGATTTAGTCCCCCAGTTCATTGACCAATTGCAAGGGATAGTGAGGGGAGAAAGGACTAGTAACGGTGTGTTAAGAAGCACTTACAAAGTATAGAAAGATGATGAGTATAAGGGGGGCTTGGCCCCTCTTTTTTCTTGCGATTCTCCGTAAAGTTGGGTATTATTGGGGAGAAAGGGGCGTGCCCTGTGGAAGAAAGACTACAAAAAGTTATGGCTCAAGCGGGGGTTGGCTCCCGGCGATCTTGCGAAGACTTAATTAGAGAAAATAGGGTCAAGGTCAATGGTAAGTTAGCCACTCTCGGACAAAAAGTAAATCCTAATCAGGATGAGATCGTAGTGGATGGCAAACCAATAGGAAAACAGGAGCAAAAACGCTACGTAATTCTCCATAAACCCTTTGGTTACATTACCACTGTGAAGGATCAGTTTGATCGGAAGAGTGTTTTAGATCTCTTACCAAAGATTGAGGAGCGCATCTATCCAGTAGGTCGCTTAGATTATGATTCAGAAGGTTTGGTGTTTCTAACTAATGATGGGGAATTGGCTCACAAGGTGATGCATCCTAGTTTTGAACTTCCCAAGACTTATTTAGTCTTAGTAAAGGGGAGAATTACCATGGATGCAGTTTATCGTCTTCGTCGGGGAATCAGGTTAGAAGATGGTCCAACCGCACCAGCAGAAGTACAAGTAATAAGGTCTTCTGTAGAAAACTCCACTATTGTAATCTCGTTAAGAGAGGGGAGAAATCGTCAGGTACGTAGAATGTTCCAGCAGGTCGGTTTTCCGGTACAACGGCTCACTAGAACTGCAATCGGTCCCTTAACCCTTGGTGAGTTGGCGCCTGGAGATTTTAGGTTCTTAAGCCTGGGAGAATTAAAAGAATTGCATAGAGCGGTGGATGCCCATGTCTAGAAAGGTGATTATCGTTGGAGCCGGTGCTTCTGGACTAGTTGCTGCGGGCTTTCTAGCCAGGCGGGGAGCAGAGGTGCTTGTGTTGGAAAAAACTCAACGAGCCGCTTCTAAGGTACGCATTTCTGGAAAAGGGCGCTGCAATATTACCAACGCCATGCCCATCAAAGATTTTCCCGCTAATTATCCTGGTAATGGTAGGTTTTTATATGGTGCCCTGCACCGATTTTCTAATCAGGATTGTCTTGATTTTTTCCAACATCTAGGGGTTGAGGTTAAAGTGGAAAGGGGACAGCGGGTTTTCCCCGTTTCCGATGATGCCCATCAGGTGGCTAATGCCTTGGAGAATTTCGCTATCAATCAGGGAGCAGAGATCCGCTTTGGACACAAGGTTACAGGAGTTAAACTGAATACAGCTAGGGAGGTAGCTGGAGTTTTATCACTAGTACATGACGAGGAACGTTTCTTTCCCGCGCAAGCGGTTATTATTGCTACAGGTGGCCAGAGTTATCCAGGCACTGGTTCTACTGGGGACGGCTATGCTCTGGCCCGTAGCCTAGGACACGAAGTTATTGACCCTAGACCTGCCTTGGTACCGGTGCGCGTGGCGGAGCCTTGGGTTAAGGAGCTTTCTGGTTTAAGCTTGAAAAATGTAGAATTAACGGTGCTAAATCCTCAGGGAGGACAAAAAACTTATTTTGGAGAATTGATGTTCGCCCACTTTGGTTTAACCGGCCCTATAGTCCTAACCGCCAGTGAAGAAATGGGATTGTGGCTGAAAAGTAGTGGGACATCCCTACAAGGATTTATTGATCTGAAACCTGCCCTGAGTAGCGAGCAATTGGATTTACGCCTACTCAGAGATTTAGAGAAATTCGCCAATAAACAATTTGCTAACTCCTTAGGGGAACTTTTACCAAAAAGCTTGATTCCAGTAATAATAGAGCTTTCTGGTATTCCGCCTACGAAACCTAGCCATCAAATTACTAAAGAAGAGCGTTTTACTTTGGGTAAACTCTTAAAAGGCCTTCAGTTAACCATTACTCAAACACTTCCCCTTTCAGCTGCCATTGTGACAGCAGGAGGTGTAAATGTAAAAGAGATTGACCCAAAGACTATGGAATCTAAATTAAAAAAAGGTGTATTCTTTATCGGTGAAGTATTAGATATTCATGGAGTGACAGGCGGATTCAATTTACAAGCCGCCTTTTCCACAGGATATTGCGCGGCCCAGGCCGTAGAGTTGTGAAGAAAGAGGTTGCAAAATTGAAAATCGCCATCGACGGCCCTGCAGGGGCCGGTAAAAGTACCATTGCCAGACTGGTCGCCCAAGAACTAGGACTACGTTATTTGGATACGGGGGCAATGTATCGTGCCGTCACTTTGCAGGCCCTTAACAAAGGTACCCCACTGCAGGATGAAGCGGAGTTGGTTAGATTGATCACTTCCATGGACTTAGAAATCGTTTTTCATCAGGAAACTGGAGCTAATCTAGTTTTCATCAATGGAAAAGAAGTGACGGAAGAAATTCGTAAGCCTGAAGTGAGTGACCATGTGTCTTTAGTTTCGAGTCATGCTAAAGTGCGGGAGTTTATTGTGGCTTTGCAAAAAGAAATTGGCAAACAAGGTCAAATAGTGATGGATGGTCGAGATATTGGTACAGTAGTTATGCCCGATGCCAAGTGGAAGTTCTTTTTACAGGCTTCAGTAGAAGAAAGGGCCAGAAGGCGCCAACGAGAACTTGACCAAAATGGTCACAAGATCGATTTACTGGATCTAGAAGAGCAGATCCGCAGGCGGGATTACTTAGATTCGACGAGAGAAATCTCCCCTTTGCGTAAAGCGGAAGGTGCCATTGAATTAGACACCACTTCCCTAGGAATTTCTGAGGTTGTGGAAAAGGTACTTGACCTGATCAAGGAGGGAGAACAGGGTGTACAAGCTAGTAGTTGTCGTAGTTAAATTTTTCGTTAAGCTATTTTGGGGGTTAGAAGTAGAAGGTCTAGAAAACATTCCTAAGGAAAGGGGAGCGGTTGTGGCCGCCAACCATACCACATGGTTTGACCCCGTTGCCATTATCATAGCCCTCGATCGACCTATTCATTTTATGGGCAAGGCTGAATTATTTAAAATCCCCGTGCTACGTTGGTTTTTAGCCAAAATGCATGTTTTTCCTGTAAGGAGGGGACTCGCGGATCGGGACGCTATTCGGGAAGCACAGAATCTAGTAAGTTCAGGAGAACTCTTAGGAATTTTCCCTGAGGGAACTCGTAATAAAAGTGAGGAAGATCTCCTACCCTTACGGGGTGGTGCGGCCCTTATTTCTTTAAAAACTGGGGTTCCTGTTATTCCTGTAATTATTACAGGAGTTAAGCCAATGCGCTTCCGTAAGCCAGTCAAAGTCACTATTGGTAGTTCAATTGATCTAGGGGGACCTAAGCGGGCTAACAAACAAGAAGTTGCACAGGCCAGTGAGATAATTGGTGAGCAATTTAGTGCTCTTATAAGAAGGAATAATTAGATCGGCGAAGAAATACAGTCAGGGTGGACTTTTGTTTATAGTCCGCAGATTGGAGGCATAATAAGGGAGGGGGAAAGGTGGAAATTGTATTGGCAGATGCCGCGGGCTTCTGTTTTGGCGTCAAACGGGCTTTAGATCTCACCGCAAAGATTGCCAGCGAAGTAGCCGAGGGCACTCCGATACACACTCTAGGTCCACTTATCCATAACCCGCAGGTTGTAGCCAAACTAGAAGCCGAAGGTATTGGCGTAATGGAACAACCTGGGGATGTAGGTTCAGGAGTAGTCATTGTTCGTTCACATGGTGTTGCACCAAAGGTCATGGGGGAGTTACAAGAGCTTGAGTACAATGTTGTTGATGCCACCTGTCCTTTTGTGCAAAGGGCTATGCGTTGGGCAAAACAGTTAAAAGAAGAAGGGTATCAAGTCATTATTGTTGGGGATCAGTTTCATCCAGAAGTACAGGCCATTTTAGGTTATACGGATGAAACGGCACATGTTGTGAGTACGCCTCAAGAGATCCAGAAGCTGCCGATTGCAAGACGCGTCGGGATAATAGCACAAACCACCCAATCAATCTCTAATTTTAGAGCATGTATTAGTGAGTTGATTGGCAAGGTTGAGGAATTGAAAGTTTTTGATACCATCTGTACTGCTACCGAACAGCGGCAAACTTCGGCATGGGAATTGGCCGCCCAAGTGGATGTTATGGTTGTTATTGGAGGCCGAAACAGCGCCAACACCAAACGGTTGGCGGAATTATGTGAGGAGCAGGGAACGGCAACATATCATATTGAAACACCGGAAGAATTGCAAGCCCAGTGGTTTTCTGGGGTGCAAAAAGCTGGAGTTACTGCCGGAGCCTCTACTCCAGATTGGTTAATTGAGGGGGTACTTACAAGAATGAGCGAATTTACCGAAGAAAAGGTGCTAGAAGCCACCGAGGAGCAAGAAGTGCAAGTAGAAGAAGTAGAAAAAGTAGAAGAAGTTACAGAAGTGGAACAGGATGAAGCTACTGAAACCACGCTTATTGAAGAACAGATGAGCGAATACGACCTTAAAATGCCCACAGTTGGTGCAATTATTCAAGGCAAAGTAGTACAAATCTCTAACGACGAGGTATTAGTGGACATCGATTACAAGTCGGAGGGACGCATTCCCTTAAATGAACTTAGTTTCATTGCTAATGCCGATCCCCACGAACTTGTAAGCGAAGGCGAAGAAATCTTTGTTAAAGTCTTAAAGGTGGATGACGCCGAAGGTAACGTACTGTTATCTAAGAAGAGGGCAGATGCAGACCAGTCTTGGGAAAAACTAGAAGAACTCTTTGAAACTGGTGGCACTATGGAAGCCAAAGTGATGCAGGTCGTCAAAGGTGGCCTTTTGGTGAATGTAGGCGTCCGTGGTTTTATTCCCGCTAGCCATGTTTCTAGGGGCTTTGAAGATAATCTAGAAAAGTATATTGGTCAAACCTTAGAATTGAAGATTATCGAACTAGATCGTTCCAAGAATAATGTGGTCTTCTCCCATAAAGAAGTACTTGAAGAGCAATACCAAAA
>JAAZLB010000072.1 GCA_012799535.1 Bacillota bacterium
ACGGGCACATGGACGGTAACATAGTCGGCATCTCGCAATACTTCCTGCAATGAATTTGCCTTTTTTACGCGACTTGTCATATTCCAGGCTGTTTCGACGGATACATACGTGTCATAGCCTATAACGTCCATATTCAAATTATACGCATCATTTGCAACCAGAGATCCGATTGCTCCAAGCCCGATGACTGCCAGACGTTTGCCTGCCAATTCTGTCCCGGCGAATTGTTTTTTGTTGGCTTCTACCGTTTCCGGCATATTATCGTCTTCCAAATGCTCGACCCAACGTAGTCCTTGGTAAATCGGGCGAGCAGACATGACAAGTGCCGCAATAACGAGTTCTTTAACCGCATTTGCATTGGCACCCGGTGTATTAAAGACAACAATACCGTTTTCTGAACAAGCGTCGATCGGGATATTATTAACGCCTGCTCCCGCGCGCGCAATAGCAAGCAGAGAGTCATTAAAAGTCATATCATGAAGATCCTTGCTTCTTAATACAATCGCGTCCGGATCTTGCCCTTCGTTTAACACAAATTCTTCTTTAGGTAAATTGTAAAATGAAATGCATAAGGAAATAAACGAAAAAATCATGTAGATACGATATACTTGTTAGCGACCAAACCAAAAGTATAAGGGGTATCTACATGACTAATAGTAATTGTATCATAGAAAACCGCACCTTCACACACCTTACTGATATTCAACGGGGAAAGCTGGAACAGATGGCTAAAATCGGCACCTATAAACAAGCGGAGATGGCGCGTGAATTAGGAGTCAGCCAATCGACTGTTTCTCGTGAGTTGAAACGCGGCAGAACGCGCCAACTTGACTATCAACACAATTATTACGAGCAGTATATTGCCGCCTCAGGCGCTCGGGTTTACAAAGAAAATCGTGAGAACTCGCATGCGCGGAATCATCATAAATATTCTGCAGCTTTCCTTGCTGCCTTACCTGAAAATCTAGCACCCATGAAGGGGTTACGGATTCATAGTGTGGATACTTTTGTACACTCTTACAGAAAATCGCACCCTGACGAACGCGTACCATGCACGAAAACAGTTTACGCCTTGATCAATGCTGCCGTACTCCCAATCCGTAATATCGATTTACCTATGAAGACCCGGATGCGGCCACGCAAGAAAAACGTTTCGGAACCGAAAGGTCATAACGCTAAGCACTTAGGTCGCAGTATCGAAGAACGCGATCCAGAAATACTCTCTAGAGAAGATTTTGGGCATTGGGAAGTCGATTTAGTATTAGGCAAGAAAATAAAAAATGAGCCTGTCATCATCACTATGGTTGAACGGAAAACCCGCTACTGTCTAACGAAGAAAGTTTGGGGAAAAGGTGCCACAGTGGTTCAAAAAGGTGTTCTTGATTTGATGAGAAAACAGGGACTGGAACAGTTTAAGACCCTAACAACTGATAACGGATCTGAGTTTTCAAGTCTGTCGCTTATCGAAGGCATTACTGAAGATGTTCAGGTTTTCTTTACTCATGCGTATGCTTCTTGGGAGAAAGGAACGAACGAGAGGCACAACCGCATGTTCCGAGAATTTATCCCAAAGGGAGTCACTCTGCGTCCATTGTCTTATGCACATTTACTGGCAGTAACTAATACGATCAACGACAGACCGAGAAAAATAATGGGCTATGCAACACCTGCAGAACGCCTGCAGGAAGAGTTAGCTAAGTTACAAGCAGCTTAAGGTATTTTGTTGGTTTTATAGGATAAGAGAACAGCTTAGCTGAGTCAAGAGCCGCTTCGCTCCTTCTCTTGACTCAGCCAACCTATTCTCTTGGGTCAGAACCACCAACAACTCACCTGAAAAATGGTAAGGGACGAAATACACACTGCCGACAAAGGCTTCAAACCATTGGTAATACTGGATTATTGAGTAATTCGCTGTCTATAAAGGTTTTAAAAATTTTTTATGCATTTGATATTGCAATTAAGCTATCGATTTTTTTGAAAAATAAAACGGGAAAATGATTGACTCGCATGTTAAAACGTGATATGATTTCGAAGGTGCTTATATACAGGTCTTTTAAAGACGTGCTGACTGTGAAAAGTACAATCGAAAATGAATGCACGAAATTGCATTATTTTTTATCGCATGAAAAGAACCACCTGGATGTGTGGCTCTATACAGCGAATTAAGGAAGGAGGAAAACAAGGAAT
>JAAZLB010000429.1 GCA_012799535.1 Bacillota bacterium
ACGGGCCAACCTTGCAAGAACTGCCCAGTATAGGGCGAATTGGTTCCCTTACTCCTAAATCCATCCACTCCTACCATTTTAATGCGATTTAGGTCGAGGACCACGAGATCCCCTTCTGCACCCAAGCTCAACTCAGGTGTCACTCCTAACAATTGCGCTGGAGCACTGGTTAGGCTTATCAAAAGACGTTCTAAGCTTAACTGTTTGGTTAGAACGAGGTTGCTGTATAAAACTGGAAAGGCTGTTTCTAAACCGGTTACCCCAAAGGGTGAGCCTTCATAAAGAGCATGCTCTTTCTCTCGACCATGGGGAGCGTGATCTGTAGCCACGCAATCAATCACCCCGGTCCTTAATCCGTCCACTAAAGCCTTCCGATCCCGCTCCGCTCGCAAAGGAGGCTTCATTTGAAAATGCCCTTTGGGCTCCTTAATATCCTCATAAGTTAAAGTAAGATGATGGGGTGTGACTTCAGCGGTAACTGGTAGTCCTTGGGCTTTTGCTTGTGCGATTAGTTCCACAGCTTCAGCACAACTCAGATGAGCAGCGTGATAACGACATCCTGTCTCTCTGACCAGTTTGAGATCTCGTTTGAGCATTAAGTATTCAGATTCTGGCGGAATTTGCTCATAAAAAAAGCCTTCCTGAATGAGGGACTTATCCTCTAAATGGTTGATTAGTATTCCACCAACCTTCTGGACCTCTCGGAAAACTTCTTGAGCAATATGCTGTTCTAAGGGATCGCCATCATCAGAAAAGAGAAATACGCCCTTTTCTCCAAATGCCGCGTAGTTGATCATATCTTGACCTTGACGGTTTTTAGTCAAAGTAGCAATGGGATGGACCTTAACTTGGGCAGTCTTGGCGATCCGCTCTTGCAAATTTAGGAGACGTTCCACCGTATCTAGAGGCGGATTGGTGTTAGGCATAGCACAAATATTGGTGAAACCACCATAGGCCGCCCCTTGAGTGCCAGTGAGAATAGTTTCCTTGGCCTCGAAACCGGGCTCACGTAAGTGCACATGAAGATCAACGAAGCCCCTGCTAATTATCTTGTTTTTCGCATCAAAATCCTTAACCTCCCCTACAAAGTGGTTTCTTAATTCATCCGCTTTTTCACCAAACGCCACAACATGTCCATCCAAGATTAAAACACTTTCCCGCTTCAAGTGGCTTTCGCGATAGACAAGCCCATTAGGCAGATACCAATTTCCCATGGCGACCTCCTTGCAAACACCAATCTAGCACAGCCATGCGCACAGCGACACCATTACTGACTTGTTGCAAAATCCGGCAACGGGAATCTTCCATGGCAGCAGAACAAATTTCTATACCTCTATTCACTGGACCGGGGTGCATGATCACCGCATCTTTGGATAGTAAATTTAACCTCTGCTCTGTTAAGCCAAATTGTTCATGATAGGTGCCCACGTCATAGTTATGGGCATGGCGTTCATGTTGAACCCTAAGCATCATTATTACATCCGTATCCTCCATAGCCTCATCCAAATCGAGCCAAGGCGTTTCGGTTAAATCTGGGGCTCGAAAAGCATCTGGTCCTGCAAAACGCACTTGTGCACCTAGTGTGGTCAAGATGTTAAGATTAGAACGAGCCACCCTACTATGGTTAATATCTCCCACAATAGTTACCTTCAAGTCCCTAACGCGCCCAAAATGTTGCCGCATAGTAAGAGCATCGAGTAAAGCTTGCGTGGGATGCTCGAAAGTACCAGAACCAGCATTAACTAGGCCCATTTGTAAGGGGACACCTTCAATGAGTGCAGGCCAGTCTGCTTGATGACGAATAACGGCCACATCTACTCCTAAGGCATCTATGGTTTGTAGCGTGTCTTGAAGTGATTCTCCCTTATTAACACTTGAATGGGAGATATCGAAGTTGAGTATTTTTAATCCTAGATGCTCCGCGGCCATTTGGAATGACAAACTCGTTCGAGTGCTAGACTCAAAGAAAAGGTTGACAACTGTTCCGTGACGGTGAGTGGGCGGCCCATAATCGATAAATGATTGGGCATTTTGCAATAACCACTCAATGGTATGACGACTTAAATCCTCACTGCTGACTAGGGAATTCAACATGCTTCCTCCTTGTCAGACCTTAACCTACACTAAGATCCAAAAAGGGCTTCTACCGGTTGGTAGAAGCCCCTGTACGCGTCAAAAACGGCACAAAAAATGCATCTTTTGTGTAGGCGTCCTTCCCAACCTCTCTGGATTGGCTTAAAGGTCTATTCTAATTGTATTTATAGGTAGTCTATCAAGTGGATTGGCCACTGTCAAGTGTTTGTTAGCTAAAATTCCCTACGCAAGTGGTGGAAAAGCGATAATGTCTCATTAGAAGAAAAGGGATTATGTCCCGTCTTGAGAATTGAACCTCGTTGATCTAACTTTAGAACGAGGTGAATCTAGTGAGAAGGGTTGAACTAAACATGACA
>JAAZLB010000073.1 GCA_012799535.1 Bacillota bacterium
AAACAGCTCCTTGGCGACCAGGATGTAAGGAGGGATTCGAACCAACACCCCACTCAAGTTCGGAGGTTTTAGGTAAAACAAGCTCTAAAATCCCTTTTAAGTCGTAAAAATCATAATTTTCTTCCACCTGTGCCCAGTTTGGTTCGTTCCGTAAACCCCAGAGCACCATAGCAGCTTTAAATTCTTCTTTAGGTTGCTTAGTTACGGGTAGTTCACCTAAATAGGTTGCTCCCAGCTCAAAAAGGGCAACTCGCTTTTGCTGACGACTGGCATTAGTGCTTACGGCAGTAAGTAAACCGGGTAAAAGACTATGACGTAAAGCGACCAAATCCTCAGAAATTGGGTTTTGCACCTCAATCATAGATTGGTTAAAACGGAGTAAGCGATCGTTATTATCGCTACGTCCAAAGCTATAGCTCATAGCTTCTTGTAAACCCGCACCCACTAACAGCTCTCGCATCTTGTCCATGACTTGGAGGCGATGGCTTTGCCCGCCGGTTTCCACTAAATTGCCTGGTAAGGTACTAGGTATATTTTCCAAACCCCAGATGCGCACAATTTCCTCAATTAAGTCCGCTGTGATTTCCACATCACCTCTATGGGAAGGTACAGTGACTAGCCAGCGTTCATCAGAGATTTCCTCCACCTGAAACTCGAGACTTTCCAGAATTTGCACAACTGTTTGGCCGGAAATTTCCACACCAAGAATGCGTTCAATTTCGGTTAGCTCTAGTTCAATAGTGGTTTTTTCAGTTCCCACCGCATCCACATCAATGTGGCCAGCATATATTACCGCTTGAGCGTAGGTTTGCAAGAGATGGGCCGCCCTTTGGCTAGCAAAAATGGTGCCATGGGGGTCAATTCCCTTTTCAAACCGGGCGGAAGATTCCGAGCTTAAGCCCAGGGCCCGACTGGTTCGGCGAATGTTCAAAGCAGAAAAATTCGCAGACTCTAGAAGAATGCTCGTGGAAGTTTCAGTCACTTCACTGTCTAGACCACCCATTACCCCCGCGATACATTTTGGAGCGTGAGCATCACAGATCACTAACATTTCAGGGGTTAATTTTCTAGTTTCTCCATCTAAAGTAACTATAGTTTCTCCAGACTTTGCAGTACGAATTACTAGCCTTCGTTCTCCCAACTTCTCATAATCAAAGGCATGGAGTGGTTGTCCCGTTTCTAGCATAACGTAGTTAGTGATATCCACCACATTATTGATGGGCCGCATGCCAGCCGCCCTTAACCTAAACTGCATCCAAAGAGGTGACTCCCCAATGTCCACTTGTTCTAACAAGGTAGCAGTATACCGTGGACAAAGTTCTTGGTTTTCCACACTCACACTGGTGCGCTCCTCAATTGAAGTATCAAGAACTTTGTAATCGATTGAGGGAAATTTGACTTGTCCACCAGTGAGGGCTGCAACCTCCCGGGCAATCCCCAACATACTCATGCAGTCTGGTCTATTAGCATAAATAGAGACATCTAAAACCACGTCGTCTAAATCAAAGAGTTCATTTAGGGGCGTCCCAGGTAGTAAATCAGCTGGTAAAACCCATATACCTGAATCATCTTCTCCTAGGTCCAATTCATCCAATGAACAGATCATACCATTGGAAGTGACATTACGAATGGTTGTAGGGGCAATTTCCAAACCAGTGGGTAATCTAGCACCAGGTAAGGCTACCGCGACCTTTTGCCCAGTGGCCACATTAGGAGCACCACAAACGATGGTGTGTTTCCCTTGTTCACCCACATCTACTGTGCAAACCTTAAGATGATCTGCTTGGGGATGATCACTGGCTTCTTCAACCAAGCCTACATACACCTGATCTAAACCAGGTGCCACTGGCGCAATGCCTTCTACTTCTAATCCCGCCATGGTGAGGCGATCCGCTAGTTCTTGGGGCCCCCATGGGATTTCCACATATTCTTGTAACCAACGATAACTAACTAACATCAAGGCTCCCCCTAACTAGTAAATTGTTCTAAAAAACGAACGTCATTTTCAAATAATAAACGGATATCGTTAATCCCATACTTAAGCATAGCCATTCGTTCTACTCCCACACCAAAGGCGAAACCGGTCACCTCAGCGGGATCATAACCAACTTTGACCAAAACTCTAGGATCAACCATACCAGCACCTAAAATCTCTAACCAACCAGTATCACTACAAACTCTACATCCATCACCTTTACAAATGATGCAAGAGACATCTACTTCTGCACTTGGTTCGGTAAAAGGAAAGTAGCTAGGACGGAGGCGAATTTTCGTCTCTGGACCAAACATCTTCTCCGCGAACAATTGCAGAGTCCCCTTTAGATCTGCGAACGTAATCCCTTTATCAACCACTAAACCCTCAATTTGGTGAAACATGGGAGAGTGGGTCACATCAGAGTCCGCCCGATAAACTTTTCCAGGAGCCACAATCCGAATTGGCGGTTCTTGCTTTTCCATGACATGAATCTGCACCGGTGAGGTCTGACTACGGAGCAACAAATCCTCAGTAATGAAAAAGGTGTCTTGCATGTCCCGAGCTGGATGATCTGGAGGAATATTCAAGGCCTCAAAGTTGTAATAATCCCACTCTACCTCGGGGCCTTCTACTATTTCGTAACCCATTTCCATAAAAATGACTTTAGTCTCATTTATAATCTGGGTCACTGGGTGCAAGGTGCCTCTAGCCACCTTACGTCCAGGTAAGGTAATATCTAAACTTTCCCCCATGAGCCTCTCCTGCTCTTCAGCCGCGGACAGTTCAAGTTCCCGCGTTTTTAAGGCCTGTTCTAATTCATCACGGACCTCATTAACTAATTTCCCGAATAGGGGCCGTTCTTCACTTGGCAATTGCCCCATACTTCGGAGAATCAGAGTTAACTCGCCTTTTTTGCCAAGATACTTGACCCGTGCTTGGTTTAATTCTTGCACAGTGGAAGCCTGTGAACAAGCTTCTAGTGCTGCAGTTTTGATTTCTTGTACTTGTGTCTGCACGACAAGACCTCCTTATTTTTCCTAAAAAAAACTTCCTGCATCCTAACCTAATGTTAGGGACGCAAGAAGTACGTGGTACCACCCTAGTTGGCATCGACTTAAAAAAATTTAAGTGAGCCCGCTCAAATCCTATAACGGAGGAAACCGACAAAACCTACTCTTAGTTCAGTTTGTAGCTCAGGAGTGAATTCGACCTAAGTTTAGTTCCAGGAAGACTCTCAATCAACGGTCTTCCCTCCCTGTGGAGAACATAGATGTACTATTCTCCTTCATTGCCTTGATAAAATCAAGCTAATGTTACCTTACTCATTTCTAGTAATTGCCGATAGAGCAAATACGCCTGCACAGAACCGGTAGTTACGAAAATCTGCCAAACAACCTGAGGTGTTAAATGCATACCATAACCTCCACGTTCAGTCTGTTGCCAACATTATAGCACAGATGTGGTACGGTTACAATGATCGCAGGGCAAGAACAGATAATCCACCTTCTTATGCCAGCAGGGGTGGATGAACGGAACCATTTTGGCGTAGTATTTCATAAAGCAACACACCTGCCGCCACAGAGGCATTAAGGGATTCAACAGGACCCATCAAAGGAATTTTCACTCTAAGGTTGGCCCTATCTCGAAAATCGGCGTGAACGCCCCTGGCTTCATTGCCAATTACAACCGCTAGGTCGCGTGGATAATTGGCCTCCCAATAATTTACCGCATCTACCAAGTCCGCCACTACTAAAGCGGTTCCCCTAGAAGCTATAAGCTGCAAAACTGCCTCCCGACTGAAAAACCAATGGGGTAAGTGAAAGATTGCGCCCATACTAGAACGCAAAACCTTAGGATTATATAAATCTACCGAACCATCCACAATTAATAACCCCTGAACACCAGCTCCCACCGCGGTACGTAGTAAGGTACCCATGTTACCAGGATCTTGAATTTCATCAGCAATCAAAAGTACCCCTTGGGTTTTTAAAGGCCAAGTTGGTTTATGTACAATAGCTACAACCCCTTGGGAGTTAACAGTATCAGTTAGTTCGGACAAAACCTGTTCAGTGCATTTCCAAAGGGGAATCTTTAATTCTTGAGCATGCTTCACAAGTTCTTGGCCCCGCGCTATACTTGATAATCGGTCTGTGAAATAAAGGCTATGTACTAAGCCAGTTTCTAAAGCCTCCTCAACAATGCGCACACCTTCTAGGTAAAAAAGGGCATCTTGATCCCGATATTTTTTTTGCTGCAGGCGCTTAGCCCATTTGATTTGTTCATTTTGTCTACTGGTGATCACTACTCGGTCCACCACTTCACCCCTAAAAAGAAAGACCGGGAGGATGTCCACCCGGAATTACTCATACAAATTATTGTTTAGCAATGGCCACCAATTCAGCAAAGGCGTCTCCATCGTGTACAGCGATATCAGCTAAAACTTTCCGGTTGACTTCAACGCCGTTCTTTTTCAAACCATGAATGAACGCGTTATAAGACATACCATTCATGCGTGCCGCTGCATTAATGCGGGTAATCCACAATTTACGGAAATCACGCTTCTTAACCTTACGGTCACGATAGGCATAATTGCCGGACTTCATGACCTGTTGATTGGCTACACGATATTTCTTGCTTTTATCACCATAATAACCCTTTGCTAGTTTAAGGGTCTTTTTACGCCTTTGGCGAGTTACGGTACCACCTTTAACTCTAGACATTGTCTGTTCCTCCTAATTAACCATCTATTTGTACGGCAATAGCTCGTGAACGCGTTTTGTATCTGGCTTACTCGCCACTTGCCCGTGTCTTAGTTGACGCTTACGCTTGGAAGATTTTTTCTCTAAAATATGACTCTTGTGGGAACTATACTTGACTACTTTACCTGTCCCAGTCACTTTAAATCGTTTAGCAGCACCCCTATGGGTTTTCATTTTCGCCATGGTTAAAACACCTCCTAATTGTTCGCTTCGACAGTCTCTGCTTGCTTAGTTTCCGCTTTTTGGCCGGTTTCTGTTCTGGGAGCCAAGACAGCAATCATCTGGCGACCTTCCAATTTAGGCGGACGTTCGACAACGGCTATTTCCTTCAACTGATTCGCTAAATCATCTAGTTTATCTTTGGCTAAATCAGAATGGACAATCTCTCTTCCCCGAAAACGCACCGAAACTTTTACCTTGTCACCGGATTTAATGAATCGTTCTGCTGCCCGTAATTTCACATCAAAATCATGGTCGTCAATTTTAGGACTCATGCGAATCTCCTTGACATTGACCACCTTTTGTTTCTTTTTGGCTGCCTTATCTCGCTTGCTTTGCTCATACCTATGTTTACCATAGTCCATGATCCGGCACACGGGAGGTTTAGCATTAGGTGCCACCTCCACCAAATCCAATCCCCGCTCCCCAGCTATACCCAGCGCCTCCCTGGCACTCATAATCCCTAGCTGGTCTCCATTGGCATCCACTACTCGCACCTCGCGGGCTCGAATATCACCGTTTACTCTTAGTTCCTTGCTAATGGTGTCACCCCTCCAGTAAATTAGTATTACACAAAAAACGGATGGCATAAGCCACCCGTTCAATCCCGTAATGATCCTGCACGCAAGCAGGAAACCTACACCTCTGTAGGTACACATATCAGGACAACCTTGAAAACACTCAGTTACAAGGTGAGAAGCGGTGGCTTCTGCTTAACGATTGAAGTATAACATAGTATTTTTCCTGCGTCAAGGGGATCATACGGAGAAAATGTCTATCTAGTGGTGGAAAAGCGATAATGTCTCATTAGAAGAAAAGGGATTATGTCCCGTCTTGAGAATTGAACCTCGTTGATCTAACTTTAGAACGAGGTGAATCTAGTGAGAAGGGTTGAACTAAACATGAC
>JAAZLB010000074.1 GCA_012799535.1 Bacillota bacterium
GCTGGAAAGAACTTGCCAAACGCCCACTTGCAAAGGTACAACCTTCGCATCCCCTAATTCTGGACCCCATTGTTCAAGAAGGTGTTTCAATTTCATTCCTCCTGTCCATCTAAGTGTCTTGGCGACTCTCCCAAACGGTTCTTCATAAGCCATTCGCGGTTCTTCACGATAGATTTACCAATCTCATCGACCGCGTTCATAATCCACATATAAGTCTGGGTGTTAGGACTATAATTAGCCTCCCCGAAAGAGTGAATGCGTCCTTGTTTCTGCAATTCATTAACTTGGGCAAATTCTTCCCGCACTCCTTTTGCATAGACACCAAAGGTTCGGCCACCATTTTGATTTATTAACGAAAAGACTGGAACATCGCTTGGCCCATCTGCAACATAAACCATATTCTGAAATGGTATACGACGATCTCCTTTGGGGATGTGGGTATTAACATCGATGTGAGGAGTCTTATTGACCCCCTTATTAATCTCAAAAATAGCCCTCGTCTTTGTAGTATTATCAATAACATATCCAATGTCTTGAATGGTAATCTGCTCCATTTGTTCCTCAGGTGCACCAGATTTTAAATAACCTGGAGGAAACTGTAATTCCACAAATTCGCAACCCCAAATCCCGTCTGTAAAAGGAGCTATCTTACTACCAAGCATCATTTGGCGCAAGCCAGTACTTACTATATAGTGTTCTACTTTGATGTCATATTTGCTAAATTCGGGATTATTAGCCACATGTTCCTTCACCGCGGGGAAAAACTCCGGTAAGCCAGGATAAAATTCCAACTCCTTACCTAATTCACGTAAGAGCTGATTATTTAACCCAGCAAAAACACCGGCCCGCACATAGGCTAAAATGTGGTTCAGATAAATGCTATCTTCCGCCACCAACTCATTACCTTCTCGGCGCAAATGCTTAGGCAAGGCGTTTACCTCACGCCAAAAGGTCCGGCCATCAATATTATAATACTTAAATAGGGGTTCTTGCATATAACCAGGAATAAGAGTCTTGTCGAAGTCCCAAATGACTGCAATGTTGGTCTGGACAAAGAGTTCCGTAGTCATGTAATCAACCTCCTATAATAATTCTACGGGAAGTGCCCTTCCCCAATTTATGCCATCTAAACTCACTTGAGTAGCCCGAACTAAAATCTGAACACCTTGACTGTGCGCCTCCCGCAAGGCCTTGCCGAAAGCAGGGTCAATATGATCCGCCGGTCTAAAAACTCGGGCGTCGGATCGTTGTACCACAAATAAAATTGCAGTAGTAAATTCACCTTCCCCTTGGAATTTAGTTAATTCTTCCACATGTTTTTTTCCCCTTGCAGTAACCGCATCTGGAAACATGGCTATCCCTTCATGGACTAGCGAGCAACTCTTTACTTCCAATAGTAATTTCTCGCCTTGAGAATTTTGTAAAAGAAAATCCCACCGGGATCCCCCGTAACTGTATTCGGCACGAACCAACTGCCAAGCACGTAGTTCCCCCAAACCATCTCGCTGTAATGCTAATTCCGTAAGTTGATTAACTAGTGTGGATTGTAGAGATACTAATGTAAAATGGTCTGGTTCCTCTACTAGCACAACGGACCATTTGGTTTTCCGATGGGGTTTATTAATATACCGTAAGTAGAGACGAGCTTTAGGTAATAACAATTCCTTCAACCGCCCAGGATCAGCCAAATGGGCTTCAACCACCTGATTTGTAGCTTTGAGTCTACATCGAACTGTAAACCGATTAGGCCTTTCCAAAAATGTTGCTTCAACCAAATCACCAAATGGTATGAAAATTGAGGACAAGAGTACCCCCCTCCAAGTTTTAGTTCTGGCTATTTATTCCCCATAAAACAGAACATTCCTCCGCCTGATAGGTAAAAGAGAGGAAATGAAGAAATAGCAAGTATTATCTTCTAAGGGGGAAAACTAACATGTCCATTCACATCCCCACCTATGTACAGAGAGCCTGTCAAATCCTTAACGCAAGTGGTTTTCAAGCCTATGTGGTGGGAGGGGCAGTGCGGGATAGCCTACTTGGTCTAACACCCCTAGATTGGGATGTGGCTACTGATGCCCTACCGGAACAAATTGAAAAACTGTTCGCCAGGACTGTACCAACTGGAAAAAGATTCGGAACAGTCACCGCTTTCGTAGATGAGCAGAGCCTAGAGATTACTACCCTCCGTAAGGATGGTCCCTATAGTGATGGGCGACATCCGGACCAAGTCTTTTTTACAGACGATCTGTTGCAAGATTTGAGCAGAAGGGATTTTACTATTAATGCCATGGCCTTTGATCCTGTTACAGAAAAGCTTATTGACCCCTTTAAAGGTTCTAAACATCTGAAAAAGGGTCTATTGACCACCGTTGGCAATCCTAGCCTTCGCTTTCAAGAAGATCCCCTGCGTATGCTCCGTTTGATCCGTTTTCAATCTACTTTGGGCTTCAAAGTTGAAAAGAAAACCAGGCTTGCCATGGAAGCCCGGTGGATTCGCAGTGTAAGTCCTGAACGGATCCAAGCTGAACTGCACAAAATGCTGTTAGGAAAAGGACTAGCACCAGCTTTAGAGCTTTTTTACCAATCCTCACTCATGGAAGAAATCGTCCCTGAACTAGCTGCTGGGTTGGGAGTCTCACCGGGGGACCGGCACCCCTATGATCTTTTAGGCCACTCCATCATGTCAGCCCACTTTGTCTCTCCCACTTTACCTCTTAGGTGGGCCGCTTTACTCCATGATGTAGGTAAGCTGCATTCGCCCTTAAGGGATCACGCGACAATTGGAGCTAACATGGCTAAAACTATTCTTTCCCGTCTGCGCTGCAGTAACAAGCTAATAGAAGAGGTGGAAACACTCATTTTTCACCACATGTTTGAGATCCATCCCCACTCTTCTGATCGGGCAACCCGTCGCTTTATGGCTCGAGTAGGCGTCGACACGGCCTTCCAATTGGTTAAGTTACGTCAAGGTGACATGGGGGGAATGAATAAGGACCCACGCCTGATTATTGACTATGGTCAAGCCATGGAAGCAAGGTTTAAAGAGGTTCTAGAACAAAATGCAGCCCTCACTATTAACGACCTTGCCATTAATGGTCAGGATCTCATGGAAAAGTTTACACTCAAACCTAGTCCTTTAATAGGTGAGCTGCTCCAGTATTTACTAGAACAGGTCCTAATTGATCCAAAACTCAATCAGAAAGCTTTTTTATTGGACTTGGCTCAAAATCATTTAAAGTCAAAACTAGAAAACGACCTGTAAGGTTCGCACTCCAAACGATCTTGCCTATTTCACGGAAGCCCACTCGCTTGTAAACTGTGATAGCTCTAAAATTGTTAGAGACTACCGTAAGACGAAAGCCCCCCGACCAGAATTGCTCTCGGGCATATTTGAGTCCCGCTCGGACAAAACTCTCACCTAAACCTAGACCACAATAATCGGGATGTAATCCTAGGCCTATATCAAGATAGTCTTTATCTTGGTAAAGCTCGTGATCCCTCTTGGTGGTCAGTTGCGCGGAGGGCCCAAAGCAAAAGAAACCGACTAGTTGGTCCTGCTCAAAAGCACCATAATAGCAACCGTCTATCAATTTTACTAAGGCCAAGGGAGAATTGTGCAAAGTGTAAATCTCATAGGGAGGTGGATATTCCCAAGAGATAATATCTAAGGCCGTGAATAAATCGACTTTCCGAAAAATTAGCTCCATTGGGTTACTCTCCACCATTAGGAAGATATCCGTGACTTTCCAGCCAAAAGATAGAATCCTCTAGGCTGTCAGGTCCTACCTCTAATGCCCAGGTCGCATCAGGAGCAAGACTCTCTAAACTATAGCAAACCTGATCCAAGGGGATCCGCCCCTTCCCTAGGGAAAGATGATCGTCCTTGTCACCATGATTATCATGGAAATGGACATAACCAATAAGATCCCCCAGTTCTTCTACCCAGCGTTCTACAGGAAGCTTACCATGACAAAAAGCGTGCCCAATATCTAAACAAATTTTTAGATTAGGGCGATTTACTTCCCTAACTACCGCTCCTAATAGCTCTGGATCAGGCTCGAGTAGATTTTCCAGATAAAAGCTAATTTCAGGGTCTTTCCCCTCTAGAAAATCCACCCAAAATTCCCTGCTTCTTCTTAGCCAACTCCTGTGAGTGTTTGTCCCAGGCACATAGCCATGGTGCAAAACCACCTGCTTGGCCCCGAGTTTTTCGGCGTATTTATAAGCGAACTCAAAGCGTTCTTTGGTAACTTGGCGAATTAAGCGATCACAACTGCCTGGACTTAAATCGCCAAAGGGACCATGCAAAGAACGGGGCGTGACAGATTTATAGGCGGAGAGATGATAACCTACCGCGTTGGGCTCACGGAGAGGATAGTCGGGATTGGAAAAGGCTTGAATTTCCACACCTAAGCCATTCCGTTGGCAAATCTCCCCTACCTTATCTGGTTGAGTAGCATCACACAATAGAAGCTGGCGCATCCAATCCCCCCATTTCCCCACTACTTATCCTGCTATTACCACATTACGTGCTCTACCATTACGCTCCGCTGAGCTTTCCCCTTGGGGATCTGGAGCCTTGATCTCAGTAAATTCAACTGGAGTTCCTGGCTTTAAGTGGACATCCCGTTGATCGGCGGCTAAATTCGCTTTGGTAAAGAAGTAATCTCCGTTACCAGAACGAATAAACCCATAATTGGTCATAAAGCGCTTGATTACACCAGTCTTTTTTGGACCTTCTTCCACTTTTACGATTGGGCGCATCCAATAAACCGGCGGAGTTTTTTCGTTACTCCTTACTTCAAATAAATCAGGGTAAGAACGAACGATATCTAAAAGATTAGTGTAATTATAACTCCTAGGGTCAAAATCGGGATATTCGCGCCGAATCGCTTGTCCAAGGTGAGCTAGTAATAACCAGCCATCATTGTCTTCGTCACAAGCATCATAAGCACTTAACACAATATCCTCCACTGGTACACCGCCAGGTGAAGCTTCGTCTATCATAGGGGATGTACTACTCCCTGAAAAAGCAAGATTTTCTAGATAGATAAAGCGATTACAAGACCGGACCAAAAGACTTTTGGTTCCCTGCCGACCAATTCCCGCTACATACATTCCATGTTCTCGTAAACGTAAAGCTAAACTATAATAATCGCTGTCACTTGATACTATACAAAAGGCATTAACTGGATTACGGTTAGTAGAAACAATTTCAATGGCATCCATGATTAAGGCACCATCTGTGGCATTTTGACCATAACGAAATTGTTGAATAGGGCGCACAGGATAACTACGTAATAATTCCTTCCAACCACCCATATGTGGTTCTGTCCAATCGCCGTAAACCCTAGTTAAAATGATTTCACCAGAACGATTAATCTCGGCCAAAATAGGCCCTAAAAATCGTGGTGAAATGTTTTCACCATCTACCAAGACGGCAAAATGGTGTTCTGGCATAAAAATCCTCCTTACATATTCAATTCAGTTAGAAACACCCTTGTAGGGGCAGCTTCTAAACCTACTACTTTGAGGGGAGCTGCAATCATAAAATACTCGCCAGCTTCAATTTCCCCCAAGCACAGTCCTTCAATAATGATGATCCCAGCACCTAAGAGAGCATGATGGGTACCATGATCTGGTTGATCTCGCTCCACGCCTAAGGCATCTAAGCCCACCCCCTCTACTCCTAGCTCTACCAAACGCTCAGCTGCTTCTGTGGTAATGTAAACGAATTCACCTTCTAAAATATCCTCCAAGGAATTGCGGGTCTTTAAGAGAATAAAATCCCCTTTTTCAATTAAAGCTCCTTCGAGATGTTCTCCTTTAATTGCATCTTGAACCATAGTCAAATCAAGAACCTTTAC
>JAAZLB010000430.1 GCA_012799535.1 Bacillota bacterium
GGTATACTATGCAACTTAGTGTAACTAACCGTAAACTCTTGCCCCTTTTTGGCCTTAGAATTGAGCAAACAATCACACCAGGACTAGAATTAGGGGATCCCCGCAAATTGGTGGTTGTCAAGGATGGGGCCTACAACATCTTTCGAGACTATTTTCACCTGAACTGGTATGAGAAAAGAAAGCGTACCTACGAATTATACCCCTTAAGGAGGGGGCGCTTTGAATTTGGTGGTGGCTCTTTGAGTTATGCAGATCCCTTCGGGCTTTTTGTGAATCAGCAAGAAGAAGTCTTTCCAGTCACTCAGCTGATTGTGTTTCCTAAGATTGTACCTATTGCAGGGATCAACTCCTTAGACACTTATCTTTTTGGTTCTAGGCCGAGGGAAGGCTGGATTTTTGTAGATCCTCTCAATCGGGTGGGGACTAGACCCTATGCAAGTACTGATTCGGCTAGACAAATTAACTGGAAGGCTACTGCAAGGCATGTGGAGACCCAGGTGAATGTGGAAAAACCCTCCTTCGATCAACAGGTCTATTTAATCCTAGATCAGCCACCGAATTTGGATTGGTGGACCAAGCAAGTTGCTAATAATCTAGAAGTGGCCATTATGACTGTTGCCTCCCTAGTACACACCTACTGTGAGGGGGGCTATCAACTCCATTTTCTCACTAATTTAGTTTCAAAAGTAGGTATTGGCCGTGCACCAAATCGAATGGCACGGGGGAGGGCCCAAAGGTCGCAACTATTGACTGATTTAGCTCTATTGCAGAACTTCAGCGTAGACTCTCTGACCAAGGCTCTCCGCAGTTTCCAAGGTCAACTTAAACCAGGTAATACTGTAGTAATTATTACCACTGCCCCAGGGGAGCTAGATGAACAGCTTGTACAGTGGATCCGGAGATTAATGTTAAAATCCCGGGTGGCGGTGATTCGCGTAGTCCCAGATAGTACTCAGCTTGTAAAAACAGAGGGGCTGAAAGAATGGTGGATTGAAGGGGGGGAACCTTGGAATGAAATTTCCAGTTTGGAATTATTTTAGAGCCTCCTTTCTCGTATTTATTCAAGGGTTCTTAGTAACCATCTTACTCTATCCTTGGTTGCAATTAGCTGGGGCAAGCTGGGGTTTTCTCTTGTTTGCTGGAACGTTCTGGGTGTTTTGCACCACCATCACTAGCATTTGGGTAGCCAAAAAAGTGGCAGGGGGAGGCAAAAAGGGACTTCCTATCTTGCTCTTAGGTCTAGTGGTTCCCCTTGGTTTAGCCCTTTTATGGAGTTTACCCTTGGTTTTATTTTTGCCCCTTACTATAGCTTTATTGTATCTTGGGGCCCGCTTTACAGATTATCCCCGGCGGAGAAGATTTGCCCTAGATTGGGCTTGGGGAAGTTTATTCTTGGTGGTTACCGCAATCTTCGAAAGTACCCTCGGTTATGAGCTGGGACTTTTCCCTATGCTCCTCTTTTTCGCCCTCGGTATGTTAGCCTTAATTTTTTGGAATGCTACCGCTTTAGAAGGGGAGGGCTTGGTACCCGACTATGGGGGATTAGGTCGTACTGTAACCTTATTCGTCCTAGCAGTAGGTGGCTTAGCATTGCTTTTAGGTGTCTTACTTTCCCCTAATTTTTTACAAAATACCCTGGCAGTTTTGGGAAAAATCTATGGAGCTTTCATTGATGGGGTAGTATTTTTGATCGTGCGCCCCTTCGCCTGGTTGATGTCCCCTTTGTTTCGCTGGGCTGATCAGGTGGAAAAACAAGAAGTGCCCATGGAGTTTTCCAGAATGGAACGGTTCCCCTTGGAACGCCCAGAGGTTGAAGAGGGACTTAACCCCGCCACAGTGAAAACTCTAGGCTGGGGTGGATGGCTTTTTTTCACCCTTGTTCTCTTGCTAGTAGTCTGGTTAGTGCTGCGCAAATTACTGAATAGGCCAAGGGAAAGTAGTGGCGGTTTAGTGCGGGAAAGCCGAGAGTCGGTCTTTTCACGAGGGGAGGTTTTGGAAGACCTTAAAGGTGCCTTACAAACCTTAGTTCGGCCCTTGACTAGGCTTCGGCAACCTAAATGGTATCGGGGTGCAGATCCTCTGTTAGTGATTCGGACCTATTACGCCCGTTTTGCAGTTCGGGCCAGTAAAGAAGTGCCCTTTGAGGAGGGGACAACCCCCTTAGAATATGCCCGCAAGCTCCCCCAAGGGCAGGATGAGGTGAATCAAGAAGCACTTCAGACTTTAACAAGCTATTACAATGAGGCCCGCTATGGGGAACGAGGTGATGATCAGGCTGTAAAAGGCACAGAGCAAGCTTTTCGGCAATTATAGGAAAAGGGCAAGTTTTTTGACAAGCTAGGCTAAATGTGCTATATTTGGTGTGATATCTCCGAATA
>JAAZLB010000431.1 GCA_012799535.1 Bacillota bacterium
GTTGGCTCATCCATAACTAAAACCTTCGGTTCAAATGACAAGGCTTTACCAATTTCCACGAGCTGCATTTCCGCGACGCTTAGTTCACTTAGGAGACTTGCCGCGGAAACTGGTCCTAATCTTTGTAAGATCGCTTCAGCCGCATCGTTTAACCTACTTCTAGACACAAAACCCCCTCTGCCCGTGGGTAGTTTTCCTAGAAAGATGTTCTCGGCCACTGTCAGATAGGGGACTAAGTTAAATTCTTGATGAACTATAGCTATACCTTGGGTACTCGCATGCTGGGGATTTAGCAATTCTACTTCTTGATTGTCTAAAAAGATCTTACCACTATCTGCTCGGTACACCCCACCTAAAATCTTGATTAACGTAGATTTGCCCGCGCCATTTTCACCTACGAGAGCATGAACCTCGCCGGCTTTCAACTCAAAATTCACATCTTGTAGAGCCTGAACACCAGGAAAAGCCTTAGAAACTCCCTGCATGGCCAGGAACATCGCTACTTACCTCCTCGTCGCTTAAAAAACAACACCTGAGCGCAAAATTACGTTAGCATAAGGGGTAAACTCCCCTGTGCGAATCACCGCCTTAGTTTGGGGTAACCGCGCCTTAAACTCCTCGTGATCAATGTAAGTAATGGGAATTATGGGTAGAAGTTCTTGTAGTTTCTGCAGATAGGCTTGGTTTTGAGTTAATTCCTTAGCCACAACCACTTCTTCGACGGCTAGTTCATCCACGATAACCCGCAAAACAGAAAGAAAATCTGGGATTCCTTTAGTGACAGCCAGATCGATGCGTTTTACCCCACTGGGGATTGGTAAGCCAGCATCACCTATACAGATTGTGTCACCATGACCCATTTGGGCAATAAGGGACGCAATCTCCCAATTCAGCACCCCTTGTTTTTTCACGAAACTACCTCCTAAGTGTAAATTTGTTGGATTGCCGTTTAGTTATTGTTGATTATTTCAACGCAGGCCTGGGATTTCCTGCATTCCGCATAGGAGACTAATATCAGGGGAGAATAGGGATAATATGCAAGGAGGGATAATTGTGCCTCACACTAAAGATTTCCTCGGTCGTCAGGGTTACAAAGAGCCAGAACGGAGGGAGGAGGGCCACAGGCCCAAAGGAATTCCACGCAAACGAGAAGCTCAAAGCCAAGACGTTCAGACGAAAACACTGCCCCACCCAGATAACCAGCCGGATACTAGAAGCGGGGTAGAAACAAGGCCTAATTAGAAAGAACAAGAGCTACCTAGTGGGATACCAACCACTTGGTAGCTCTACTTTATTCGAAGTTCGCCATGCTGAGCCTAGCCATACCTTTTCCACTAGATACTAGAATTTCCTTTGATACCCAAGGAAAAGGCGATGCTGATCTTTCAAATCCGTTTTATACCGCAAAAAGACCAGATCCTTTGGAGCCCATTGATAACCTAGATTGCCTTCCCAAGTCTTGTATTCGACCTCTTCACTATACTTTAAGCTACCGTAGAATTTATTTTCCGCTACTTCCATCTGGACCCACCAACTTGGACGTGATAGCTTTTGTTCACGTAAACCAAGGACCAAGGGATAAAAACCGGCGGACAAAGTCATGCTCGGATGAACTACTACTCTATCCGTTAGCCCTAGAGCCATATAGGTTTGGGACTCACCGCCTACCACTTGACCTGTTAACAACAATTCTTGATCAAACATGGCAAGCCCAACTTCTAGAGCATAACGAGCTTCCGTCGCGGTACTAAAACCCACCTTTACCCCCTTTGATAGCCACCAGTTCAGTTCTATTTCCGGCATTGCCAGAGGCTTTACTGGCATACTAACCTGAATCATAGAGGGCTCCAATTGAGGCTCTCCCGGCCAAAGTAAATCCGTCAGTCCCCCTACAGAACCAATCTGTACGCTAGGCTCCGAAGACAATTGGGCAATAGCCTGAGCCCGCAAATAAACGGCGAAATAACGAATCTGGGATTTTTCTTGTTCCTTCAAAATGGTAGTTTCGCAGCAAAGTTCTTCATAACTCAAAACACCAATAGGCTCCAAGTCTCCAGCTTTGGTCCAGACCGAAGTGAGCAGTTCTTGATTCTGCATAGCGGATGTACTTAACTCCACGGTAGTGAAAATTTGTTCCCCTCCACTATCAACACGGACCGGAGTTAGCA
>JAAZLB010000075.1 GCA_012799535.1 Bacillota bacterium
GAACATCGGACCTTAGCTGGTGAATTGCGAGCAGCTTTAGCAACTTATCGGGATGCGGAAGATTTGATTAATATTGGGGCGTATTCATCTGGCTCTAATCCTCAAATAGATATGGCCATAAGTTTGTATCCGGAAATCACCAAATTTTTACAACAAGGCATTAATGAAACCTCAAGCTGGTCAGATACTGTGCAGTATCTGGAGCAAATCTTTGTCGCAGAAAGCTAGGGGAGGGTTTTATGTCAGCCTTTAAGTTCCGTTTAGAAAAAGTGCTTAGCGTTTACCAAATCCTAGAAGAACAAGCGAAACAAGAGTGGGCTCTCCAGGAAAAGCTTGCCCATGAGGAACGATTGAAGCTAGAAGTGTTAAACATTCAAAAAGAGGAAGTGCGAGCTTTTGGTTATGCCCAAGGTGATTTAGCTCTACGTCAAGCCATGTATGGCTACTTAGCTGTTTTGGAACAAAGGATCTCCAGACAGACTTCTGTTATTGAACAACAAGAAGCCTTAGCCGCACAAGCCAAAGAGACTTGGATAAAAGCTAGGCAGGAAACACAAAAAGTTTCCACCTTACGGGAAAACAAATATGAGGAGTTCCTCAAGGAAGAACTAAGAAAAGAACAAAAAATCCTTGATGACATGCGTGCACATCTTCAGGAATAGGGAGGAACAGTTGTGGGTAGATGGGTTTTAGTAACCATGCTTTTAATCTTATCCATCTTAGTGGCTTTTGGGATTTTCGTAGCCACCGGAGTAATTGATGGACCAGCACTTTTTTGGCAAGTAGGTCTAAAAATTGCTTGGTTGCAACCTCATTTAGAGACCTACTCCCACGGACAAGATGGGGAAGCGTGGATCGCAGCTCAAGAGGAAGAATTGAGACTTTACTCCGAAGAACTAGATCTTCGAGAAGCGGAGCTTGTTCATAGGGCGGAGCAATTAGAGCAAAGGACCCAAGAGTTAGATAAGCGGGAAAGTGACCTGCAAAAGCAAATTGCTAATTTCCAAGGAGAACAAGCGCAACGGCATAACATCCAGAAACTAGCGGAAATGTATACTGAAATGCCCCCTGAAGAAAGTGCCAGGATCTTAGAAAAATTGGATCAATCCTTAATTATAGAGATTTTATTATTCATGGACATGCGTGATGCAGCAAATATCCTTACAAAATTGCCCACTAATCTGGCTGTCGCCCTCAGTAAAGAGCTGGGGCAAGTCCAGAAATAGATGGAACACATGTGAAAGGAGGTGAAGCGATGATCCAATTAACGATTCCGAAGGCACCGACTGATAGTCCCGAAATGGACCTAGGAACCTCATCTCGACGAGGTGAGGTGGAAACAAAAGGAAAATTGTTTGATTCCATTTTAGCTATCTATCTTGGTGAATTGGGAGCAGAGGAAAACTCCAACTTCGGACTCGAAGAAGCTCCTTGTTTGGTTGAGAAAAAAGACGAACTTAAGGGAAAAACCCTCCCAGTTGAGCAACTAGCCCTAGCTTTGACCCATTTAGGGTTGGAAGTGCACCAAGAACAAGTGGAAAAAGGGGAAATAGAGAGGGAAATCTCAATCTCTGAACTGCCCCAAGGACAATGGGGCGTAGGAGAAGAGACGCCCCTTAGCTCAGCGGTCTTTGTCCCTACCCCACTAGAGAGTGGAGAACAAGTTACCGAACCTGTTGTAGTTGGGAAAACAGAGATAATGCCTGATTACAAGGGAGCAATAGAACTAGAAACCACTCCAACTGAAACCAAAGGGCTACAAGAATTTCAAATCGAAGCACCGACTACGCACTTGGTGGAACTAGAGTATCAGACCGATACTCAGCATGAAGTACCACAGGGTTTTAAACCGCTAGAATCCCCAATTATAGCGGAGTTCGAAACAGATCGTAAGCTAGTATGGGAGCAATTTCCCCCGTCATTGAGGGCTAGTGCTCAGGCGAAGCTGCGGCAAGCTTTGGAGCAATTGACGTCGGAAGATACTGAGGTGTTGGTGGTTGAGTCTGAAGTTGAGAAACTTCTAGCAGCAAGCGAACTAACTTTCTTGAAAGAAAATACTATTGAACCTATCGCCTTCCAGGATCAGCTGGTTGAAGCCAGGTTAGAACCCTTGAACAATCAACCAGAACAACTAGTTTTTGGCACCAGAGCAAGACCTTTGATTTCTGAAAAGCAATCCTTGGAAGATGTGCAAGTGGCTAGTTCTCCTCAGAAGGAGAGTGCTCCAGAAGTTCTTCCAGTTAAGGAATCAAGTGGGGAGTCTCCAGAACCACTAATAGAAGGGCAA
>JAAZLB010000432.1 GCA_012799535.1 Bacillota bacterium
AATTGGCTTCTATTGGTGTGGAACAGGTGCGTTTTGTGGATCGCACCTTCAACTATGATGCTAAACGGGCCTATGATCTTTTAGAATTTATGATTGACTTAGATACTACCACTCGGTTCCAATTGGAAGTTAGCGGAGATATTCTCACAGAACCTATCTTGGAGTTATTAAAACGAGCACCTGAAAATCGTTTCCAGTTCGAAATAGGAGTGCAATCAACCTTTGAACCTACCTTAGAAGCAGTTTCTCGCCGTTCTGATCTGGAACGTTTACGGGAAGTGGTCCAATTTCTGAAAACTGAGACTACAGTTCGGGTCCTTTTGGATCTAATTGCCGGCTTGCCTGAAGAAGGTTTTTGGCGGTTTGGAGAGTCTTTTGATTATGTTTATTCCTTAAGGCCAGATCGTATTCACTTAGGCTTCCTTAAGCTCTTACGTGGTTCCCGCTTGAGAGCAGAGGCTGAAGATTTTGGTTGTGTATACACGGACCATGCTCCTTATGAGGTATTATACACGAAGGATCTCTCCTTTAAGGAAATTCAACGACTTAAGTTGATTGAGGACTTGGTGGACAAATATGGGGGTGTTCGTTTTGAGCGCACCTTCCAGTACTTGTTGCGGGATGGTGGCTCCCCCTTTGCCCTTTTCAATGAATTGGCGATAAAGTGGGAAGCAGCCAATTACCATTGGTTTAATCATTCCTTGATGAGTTTGTATGAAATTCTCGGTGAACTCTGTGCTAAGGGTAATCCGGATCTTCTCCCTTGGTTGCGTTATGACTTCCGTCGGAGTGAGCCTAGGCGAGCCACCCCCGAGTGGTTAGGGGGCTTATCGGATCGTCGTTTAGAAAATGAGCTGATTCAATCAGGTGAAATATTGCAGATCCTTCCTGAACTAAAACCCCTAGGACCCCGGGAGATTAGTCGAAGAATCTTTGTAGAAGAGTTGTCCTTTGAGGCTGGACGAGAGCGCTTGCTCTTTTATTTCCCACCAGGCAGTGATCTTGCTACCGTTTTTCACTTGAGTTGATTTTCGGGAGAGTGTGTGCAGGATGCCACACTCTTGTTTTAACTTCCTAGAAGGCTTGGGAAGGAGTAACTTGGTGGTTTGTTGAATGATAATCCAGAAAAAGTTATCAAGAAGTAAACGTAATGGGTGTGTAACAATGAGTGTAACCATTAAGGATGTGGCACGGAAAGCTGGAGTATCTCCTTCTACTGTGAGTAGGGTAATTGCAGATCACCCTCGCATTAGTCAAGAGACAAAGGAAAGAGTGCGGGATGTCATGACCGAAATGGGTTATTATCCTAACGCTATCGCCAGAAGCCTAGTTAATCAAACCAGTAATAGTCTTGGGGTAATCCGCTCCAGGACAGGCGAAGGGAATTTTGCCAATCCCTTTTTCCCCGCGGTAATACAAGGTATTTCTTCTGTTGCCCATAAACATAGGTTAAACTTGGTTTTATCCACAAGTAGCACCTTTGAACAAGAAGATGAAGAATGTCTTAATCTTTTAAGACAGCGGCGGGTGGATGGGGTAATTTTATTGGCTTCTCACAGTCAAGACCGGCTCATACCTCGCCTAAGCGCGGATGGCTTTCCCTTTGTCTTAATCGGGCGCTATGAGGGCCCAGAAGCTATCAATTGGGTAAACAATGACAATGTCCACGATGCAAAGATTGCAATTAATTACTTGATTAAAAAGGGACACAAAAGCATCGCTTGTCTAGATGGGGATCCTCGCTATATTGTGAGTTTAGATCGTTTTGCAGGTTATAAGGAAGCTCTAAGGGAACACTCTCTCCTTTTAGATCCTAATTTAGTGGAGCACTCAGAGTTTTCGGTGGAAGGTGGCTATCAAGCTACCTTACGTCTTTTGGACCGAGATTCAAGGTTTACCGCTCTTTTTGCTGTGGATGACCTTATGGCTATTGGAGCCATGCGTGCCTTACAAGAGCGGGAACTACAGGTGGGAGAAGATGTGGCAGTAATAGGTTTTAATAACACTATCTTAGGTTCCTGTGTCCAACCGGCTTTAACTTCAGTCCATGTGCCAATCTACGAGTTAGGTCAAATCGCTGTGCAAATGTTAGTGGCCCAGATTTATGGTTCTGGCGAAGGACCTGATCACCAGATACTGCCGGCCCATTTAGTGGTACGAGATTCTGGTTGAGTTTGCGGGGGTGGGGGGGATCTATAATGAAAAAGATGGTCCAGTTTACGATTTTGCCGTTGCTTTTTCTTCTAGTTTGTAGTGGTCAGGTCCTAAGCTTTACTGATCCCGCGGGCTTGTATAGTACAACAATCCCCGAATCTTGGATCTATCAAGGTCAAAGGAGTAGTGAGCAAATCTCCGTTTTTTATGGTGAAGGAGATTACGATTTGCTTTATTTTCAAGATTTAGGTGTGATTGCCGATAATACGGTGGAGTCATTTCTCCAACGCTCTCTTGATTTATATGGGGGCCCAGGGGGTCTTCAGGAGTTTCAGCTTGAATTGCCCCCCCATCCTATTCAAGTTGCCGGGGAGCAGGGCTTAGCTTGTGGCTACACTTACAAAGAACAAGGGGGCAACAGACTCTGGGAGTATCGCATCTTTTTGCTCCTGCCTCAGCAGCGGGGTTTTTCCCTAACTTTAGGAGGTGGGGGTCCCTGGGTTGATCGGGAGTATCCGATTTTAGAAGAGATTTTAAGCCAATGGCGGTGGTTATTTTGAAAACTAATACCAGAAAGACTAGGTTGGTAGCTGTTGTATTATTTTTCTTGCTTGTCGCGCCTACGGCAACGTATGCCCAGAGAACCCAATCCTTTGGGGACTGGTTTGAGCGTAGTCTTGGAAGTAGTGCAGTTCCTGAACTTATAAAGCAGTATGGTGGAGTGTATATAGTTCCTATACAAGAACGCCTTTGGATAGATGAGGTTTTTCAACGCTTGGTGGAAGTTGCTGAACGAAAAGAATTGGATTACACCTTAACTGTGCTGGATTCACCTGAATATAATGCCTTCGCTTTACCAGGGGGGTATGTATTTATAACCCGAGGATTGTTAAAGGCTATTGGTTCAGATGAGGCTAAACTGGCCGCGGTGTTGGGCCATGAAATGGCCCATGTAGAAAAGAAACATGGGGTAAACGCTGTTTTTCGTCAAATGGGATTAACTGTTCTGGTGGAAGTAGGGGCATTGTGGTTAGATGTTCTACCTGCTGATCTTCTGCGGGTAGCTAGTGCCACCTTGCTTCAACTTTTGCAATTAGGTTGGGGCCGAGAAGCGGAATATGAGGCAGATGCTTTGGGGCAAAGTTTGGCAATTCGTGCCGGCTTTGACGGTATTGGAGCTGTGGCTCTCTTGGATGAACTTTTGGAGGCAGATTCGGCTGATTTACCTATGAAGGTTTTCCGGACACATCCCGATACTAAAGATAGGAGAAATCGGGTAGAAGAGAAACTAGTAGCCTATTGGTCATTACCACAACAAGTTTCAAAATCGCAACTAGACGAAATGTTAACTCAGGGCAGGATTTATCACCAAAATGGGCGAAGTGATCCTAATAATCGTTTTGTTATAACTAAAGGGTCTGAAATGGGGTTAGAAGTCTATGATACTCAACGGGAGCAGA
>JAAZLB010000433.1 GCA_012799535.1 Bacillota bacterium
ACAAGCTAACATGGCACCTCAGAGTGTACTACAATTACTCTGATAGGAAAATTAAAGAGTATTGTTTCAACTTCTTGGATAATAATCTAATAAGTAAGATAACTGGGAGGGCTCCGAGAGGGGCCTTTCTTTTTTGGTAAGGGTAGATTCTGCCGGGCCTATCTTGGGGACACGTTCATTTACTGCAGGTTTTGGGAACTATACAGTAGTTCTGTTTGGAGGTTTCAAAATGGTTACGATTTACCTTGATCAGAATGCATGGATATTATTGGCGAGAAGAGTGCTTGCCACTGAACAATCGGGGGTTTCAGACTCATTAGTGGAAACGATTTTGGATAAATCAGAACAAAGGGAGTGGGTTTTTCCGCTATCAATTGTGCACCACATGGAAACTATGGCTCGATTAGATGATCGGAGTAGAGTTAGTCTTGCTAGGGTTATGTCTGACATCTCTCGGAATCACTCAGTTTTGCCATATGTGACCATAGAAGACATGGAACTGCGCAACTCTGTTTATCGATTACATGATATTAAGCCATTTGACATACATAAAGAAATCATAACTAACGATTTTTTTCGAGCCGCAGGTTTAGACGGAAACAGTCTGAGTGTCGAAGGTGATCTTGATAGCCAATCCCGCTACATATTTGAAACGTTTGCGCAGCAACTTTTAGAAAGAACCGACTTGTTTTTCCTTTACATGTCACAAACACCCAATAGAGAAACCGTGACCAGAATTAACATTGAAAAAAGACGTGACCAGGACAAGTTGGTGCAAATGAGAGAAGAACTGTACAAGATTCCCGTTCAGCATCGTTATAAGGCATTTGTAGCCAAGGAATACTTGGCCAAATTTAGTACGAAATTGATTGGATTAGCGCATGAATTTGGGGTTACATGCTCTGATCTTGTTCCTGATAGCGTTTTCAAAACAGAGGAATCAACTCAACGGTTTTTGCTTTCGGTTCCGTCATTTGATACGATGGTTAACCTTATGTTCCAGATTTGTAGAAACCCCGAAAGGCTGTTTCACGAAAATGACTTTCATGATATGGTGTTTCTTGCGGTTGCTGTGCCCTATTGTGATGTTGTTATAACTGAGAAATCCTGGG
The DNA here is from genome assembly GCA_012799535.1 of Bacillota bacterium. GTDB lineage: Bacteria > Bacillota > Limnochordia > Darwinibacteriales > Darwinibacteriaceae > UBA4996. The sequence continues at coordinate 1,113 of JAAZLB010000433.1, forward strand.
TACACCACATTAGGCAGGCAGGTTTAGATACGAAATATGATACAATTGTCCTGAAATCTATAGATGACCTACTGGATCTTGTTTAGTGATTATTCTGCATCGATGATTAAGTCGTCTCCCTTAGCCATCCCGCAAAGGTCTGACTCCCCATTTTATGGAAATTGACCAGCAACGGGCTCTTAGTTTTGACAGCATGAAAGGATTGAATTTGATGAATCGTGACTTAGCGAAAAGACTACTGGAATTAGCTGAAACGGGCCTAGAGGGGTTAGAGTACGTCAAAGGACAGAATGGGCTGGGCAATTTTGAACAAGCCATGTCGGTCTTTACTGACGTACTTCATTCCTTTAGCGAAATAGAGAACGTTCTAAATACGAATCAACCAGAGGAAGACTATGCTGATCTAGCCACTGCCACTGAATCGCTAAGAGATGGGTTCAATTGGATGGTGAAGGCCCATGAAAGCCAAGAACAGGGCGGAACCCTTGGGATCATGCAACTGACACTTATCCCCCGCTATAAGAGTTGGCAGGAAGAGCTAGAAAAGAGTTTAAGCCGGTACATAGTGTCATAAAGAGTACACGAGCTGAGGCACGCGATCGGTGATCATCGGATCTCAACATCGTACCGAGAAGTCTTTAGCTGTTGCTAAGTGATTTACGCCCAATTTTTGTTTTGCGGATTGATACTTGATTCTACTTCCATGACAGTAACAACGAGGGTTTCAAGGATATATTATTACTTTGATTGCATGGGATTGTGAAGGTCATTTTAAGAGGCATGGGGATCACTTTGCGGTCTAGACTGGCGGAAAAACTCGCTGTATACTGACTGCAAAAAAATCATTGATGATAGGATGTCTCGTAAAGCCATTACCCATTGGCTCTTAAGTTTTACCACTCGCTGAAGAAATAATATTATGCCTTGAGTTGAGTTCCTGCCCCCTGTCTACCCTCGATGTTGTCAGTAGAAAAAATAAGCACATTCGGCCCTAGTGGATTTTAAAATCTGCTAGGGCATTTCTTTATCTCAAATTAGAACAAAAGAACCCAAAAGAACGCTTGACACCCAAAAGAACCAAAGGTATAATATGGTTAAAGCGATTGAAAGTAGGAGGTTGTACCATGTCATACCTTACACCAGAGGAGTTCGCTGAAAGGATTGGGGTGACTCCAAAG
>JAAZLB010000434.1 GCA_012799535.1 Bacillota bacterium
AGTAACAACATAGATTTTCCAGCTGTGGCCGCTTTAATTTGTGAAACGAAACCTGAATACTTGAAACGTGGAGAGAAATCATGAGACTTTCAACATCAACGAATTTGTTTGCCTATCGTCCGGATTTTTCTGAGTTTATTCCGATTTTAGAATCAATGAAGCTGTGCAAAAAAGTGGGTTTTGATGCGGTAGATATTAATTTGTGTGATGTAACAAGACATTATTATCGTTTGGCGGACCCAGATTGGGAAGAGTGGATAGCTGAGGTTAAAGAACTTTCGGAAGAACTAGATCTACCGATTACCCAATCTCATCCACCCTTCTATAATTGCCTAGACCCAGACTTTTCACTTAAGGCCGAATACGATAAAATGATCCGTCGCTCCATTAAGGCCTCTGGGATGTTAGGTGTACCATGGGTTGTCATGCATCCTGGTAGCTTGCTTGAGGAAGATCCGAAGCGGGCTAAATCGAAAAAAGGAAATTATGAGTACTTCATGCCCTTGCTAGAACTGGCAGGTGAATATAATACTGGTATAGCTATTGAAAATATGAGTGGCGTGCATGAAAATGGTGAACGGGTCTATTGCAATAATCATGAGTATTTGATCGATTTTGTAGAAAGCTTGCCAGTGGATAATGTGGGGATTTGCTGGGATTTTGGGCACGCTCATTTGGAAAAGGTAAATCAAGTGGAAGCCCTGCGGGCCATGGGTGCACGTTTGAAGGCTACCCACGTAGCTGATAATTCTGGTTTGAGAGATGACCATATTATGCCCTTTGCTGGGCATATTAATTGGTATGAGATTATGCCCGTATTAAGCGAGATCGGTTACCAAGGGGATTTCACCTATGAAATCCATAGTGCATCCTCTAGATTACCTCTTGAACTATTGGAAGACTTAGGTTCTTACTGTGTAAAAGTTGGGCGTTATTTAATCAATCTTGCCCAGGGCCCTCAAGATTAGTCCTTCTTACTTTTGATCTTGACAGGGGCAACTGACAGGAATATAATTGTTTTGTGACGTGGGCCATTAGCTCAGTTGGTAGAGCACCTGACTCTTAATCAGGGCGTCCCCGGTTCGAATCCGTGATGGCCCACCATTTCTAACATCGATGAATAAAGCGTTTGCGTGAATAATGAACCCTCGAGAAAAAGCTCTCGGGGGTTTTTGCTACACTTTTCTCATCACTATCAATCACACCATAAGGGGTCGAAGCAAGAGGTACGATGACCTTGCAGGAAGCGAGGCCTAAAAGTAGAATGATCAAAACAAGGGCGGCATGTTTTAGTCAGCTTTTTAGGAGTCTTTTCCTTTAAATCTTATACAATTGAGTTCTAATAAGTGATGATATTCGGGGTTGGAGGTAGAAGCGATTGAAATCTCGTGACGAAAGAATTTCTTATTGGGTAGAGATGGCAGAATACGATTTAGCGACCGCAGAAGCAATGCTGCAAACTGAGCGCCTTTTATATGTCGGCTTTATGTGCCATCAGGTTGTAGAAAAGGTCTTGAAGGCATATTATGTGAGTAAGCTTCAAACAACGCCTCCGTATATCCATAATTTGTCTAGACTCGCTAATTTGTCTGGATTGTATGAAAAGATGGATGAGGACCAAAAAAGTTTTCTTGATACCTTAGAGCCTCTGAACATTGAAGCTCGTTATCCAACTCACAAAGAAATGGTCTTAGAATCGCTGACGGTGACAAAATGTGAGGAACTTATCTCTAAAACAAAGGAGCTGGCGGAATGGATAAACAATCAGTTATAGCGCTGGCGCACGAGTACTCCAAACTGGTTATTCAACATTTTCCTGTTGAGCAGATCCTACTATATGGTTCCTTTGTCAACGGTACCGCTGGTCCCTACTCGGACATCGACATAGCGGTAATTGTTGAGGAGCTCGAAGGTGATTATTTAGAGAAGCAGAGCGAATTATATAGGCTACGGCGGAGTGTCGATTTGCGAATCGAGCCAATTCTGTTTGTGGGTTGGCAGGACGATTCGGGTTTCCTCCAGGAAATTAAGGCAACTGGTAAAATCGTCTATAGTAGTGAAACGGCTACTCATTAGGGCATCTATCCCCGAATCTTTTGTTATACAATTAACAACCATCCATGGGAATATGGAGAAGCACCTGACTCTTAATCAGGGCGTCCCCGGTTCGAATTCGTGATGGCTCACCATTCCATTTATAATCCGAACCGCATCATTCTGGTGCGGTTTTTTGTTGTCTAATCCTTCGAAAAAGATACCGTTGAGTATGTAGATAGGATTTCGAAATCGTTAGTGGGATCGCGATTGACGGTGTATGACAAGGAAGGAGGAACGGGTACATTGTTGGATAATATTAACAGAAAGGGAGGTCGTATTATTGAAAGCAAGGAATCTGCCAATTTTGGTAGCTTTGGTGTTAGTGGTTAGTTCGGTGGCATATGCGGACACTATTGATGTTAGTGTTTCTCCAGGAGGTTTTTACTCCGTGAGTTTTAATCTATTCCCCGATGCTGCAGGGGATATTGCCGTTGTTCTCGACTGGGGGACTCTTAAGCACTCCGCAAAAATTGATCACAAGGGTAGCATGACCGCAAACGGAGATTACGAAGTTTGGGAGGGACGCAAGAGCTCGGCGGTGTTTGGCCTAGGTTATAGGGCAGGAATCGCTACCCCTTGGGTGGCCATATCGACACAATCCACCAGAACCACAAAACACGAAATGAAGATAAAGGACTCCGACCTAATCAAAGTAACCACCGACATGACACAGCCATTAACTGGGGTCGCATTTGGTATAAACGTCGAAAAATGGATGCAGCCCTGGGGTGTATCAGGGACACTGGCGAAGGTTCCTGATGGGATGCTACTCAATGCTAGGATAAAATATAAGGTGTCTGCAATTGGAACCGCACACGTTGGTTATATCTACAACACTCGTACAGGACAAGGCTTGGTGGCCGGCCTGGGTTTATCCTATTAGGCAAAAAAATTTAATAGATTATTCTTTAGCCCTTCTGAGGGCTATTTTTTGCCCCATTCAGGGATCTTACATACAACGGTCTCGATTTCAAGAATGAACCCCCGAGAAAAGGTCCCCGGGGGTGTTTGTAATCTTCCTTTGAGCTATTCCTTCGGTTTTAAGTCTTCTGGAACATACTTGCCGGTCTTTTTTCTTTGACGCACACATTCTGTCAGCAAATACTCTATCTGCCCATTAACAGAACGAAAGTCATCCTCGGCCCAGGCGGCGAGCTCTTCGTAAAGCTTCCTAGACAACCGAAGCGGGACTTGCTTTTTACTCATTTTTAGTACAGGCTCCCACTATTCACAATTGGTTGAGCATCTTTGTTGCCGCAGAGGATCACGAGGAGATTTGATACCATGGCCGCCTTCCGTTCTTCGTCCAGGTGAATGCTTTCGTTTTCGCTAAGCTTTTCTAAAGCCATTTCAACCATACCCACAGCTCCGTCCACAATCATCTTCCGGGCATCAATAATGGCACTAGCTTGCTGTCTTTGGAGCATAACTGCAGCGATTTCTGGTGCGTAGGCTAGATAGG
>JAAZLB010000076.1 GCA_012799535.1 Bacillota bacterium
CAGCAAAATTATCTGCTAAGGTCAAGGTCACCCTTAGACCCGAACCTCCGATGGCCCAAATCATGGTAGGGTTTTTAAAGGGAGCGAGTAGCCAAAAGATACACATCCCCGCTACCACCGAAAACCCCACATAGGTTCCGACCATCATCTCTTGTCCCACTACTCGGTTTAACAAGAGAGAATAGAGATAACCAGCGATAATAGCTAAGGGAATCGCAAGTAGAAGTGCAGCTAAGAAGCCTCCAAAACCCACTAGAGAATACTCCATGGCCACTAGAATTCCTACAATCCCACAGATTACTCCAACTGGGAGGCCAAAGTTCAAACCTACACCAGCTTGGATCGTGGGCACCATGGCCAAAACAAAGATTCCATTCATACCCACCCTCACTAGAGCGTCACTCAAAAGATCTGCTACGCTCAACTCCGTCCCTAGAGCCAGTAAAATCACGGCGAACAAAAATAGGGTAATAATGAGCCGAGGGAGGCCAATGGCGTGATATACTTTGTTGAACCGTTCTTTCATTGCACTCCCACCTCCTCGGGGGATTTTCCTGCCATCAATAAACCATAGGACACATCAGGTGCGTCCGGGGCCAAGATCCCAGCTAGTTTTCCTTCATAAATAATGGCGATACGATCACTAATGCTCCTTAGTTCTGCCAATTCACTAGAGGTGATAATAATGGTCACTCCGAAGCGTCGATTTAACTCTGTAATTAGTTCTAAAACCCTAGTCTTAGCACCAATGTCAATACCTCTCGTAGGCTCCGAAACAAAAAGCAATTTTGGCTCTTGAGTAAAAGCCCTAGCCAAACAAACCTTTTGTTGGTTACCGCCACTTAACCGCCGGACAATTTGTTCAGGACCAGTGCAGCGAATATCAAACTGCTCAATAGAAGTACGGGCATGTTCATCAATGCCCTTTTTATCCTTTAATTTGAAGGGACCAGGTTTCAAGAACTTACCTTGGGTTTGCATACTAGTTAGGGCAATATTATTAGCAATACTGTCCTCCAAAACTAAACCAACCCCTCTTCTGTCTTCAGAAACAAAGGCTAGGCCTAAATCTAGAGCTGCCTTAGGATTGTTTAAAGGCACGTCCACCAAGTTAAAACGGACTTCACCCTTACTTGGATACAAGCCCATAATTCCGTTAGCTAAAGCGATCTTACCATGCCCAGCCAAGCCACCAATACCTAAGATTTCACCTTCAAAGACATCTAAATCTACACCCCTGAGGCGCTCCCCAGGCATATTCACCTTCAGATCTTGGATCTCTAAGATCTTCTTTTGACGCCCTGTATCCTTACTTGTGGCACCAATTCGCCCAGAGGTTTGCACCTTGCGACCCACCATGAGTTCTGCAATTTGGGCAATGGTGAAAGCTTGACGGGGTCCAGATTTAACTAATTCCCCATCCTTTAAAATGGTGATAGTATCAGCCACTGCCATAACCTCATCAAGGCGGTGGGTAATAAACAAAATACTAATCCCACTCTTGGCTAAACGCTGCACCACATCTAAAAATTGTTCCGCTTCACTTTCAGTCAAAACCGCGGTTGGTTCATCAAGCACCAGCAACTGTAAATTACCCTTATCAATTTCCCGGGCAATTTCTACAAACTGTAAATGCCCAACGGGAAGTCCTGCTACCGGTACCCATTCATCAATGCTCATCCCTAGTTTGTCTAAAGATTTCCTAGCATCCTTAGACATTTGTCTCCGATCTAGGGTCTCTAATTTTTTGCCAAAGACCTTGCTAACCAAATTAGGCTTGGTCACTTCCCGGTTTAACTTAATGTTCTCGGTCACAGAAAAACCTGGCAAGAGCATGAATTCTTGGTGCACCATACCAATGCCCGCGGTGATAGCGTCTTTCGGAGAATGAAACTCCTGCAACTCACCATTGATCACCACTTCCCCTTCGTAACCACCAGTTTGGCTAATCACGGACATTCCAAATAAAATATTCATCAAGGTAGATTTCCCTGCACCGTTTTCTCCCACCAGGCAATGGATTTCCCCTTGTTGCACCGTTAAGCTTATTTCCTTCAAAACCTGAGTGCCGTAATACGACTTGGAGATGTTCTTCATCTCCAAAACAGGAACACTCATCAACTGCACCTCCCACTTCCAACAGAGGAAAAAGCGGAGGACCTTCTCCTCCGCCTTCCCCTTAAGTCCCTTACTAGAAAATAATGGAGTCTGCGATTACGAGATAGAAATTAGAACCTTCAGTATATCTAGCTAAGGAAAGCTTGACGCCAGTCGCTTCATAAACAGCTTGTTCTACAGCATCTTGATCAGCAAAATCCAAACCTTCTTGGATATGCTTAATGGCCACTTCTACGCCTGCTTCCACAAAGACCATGTTAATGGGAGCCACCCAAGTTGCGAGCCGACCAGTACGTCCCTGTTCCGCAACTTTCTCACTAATTTGAGCTAAGAGAAAATCAATATCTCCAGCCTTATCAGCGGGGATCTCAATGCCCAAAGCACCAGGATAACCATGGGCTGGGCTGGGGCAGCATTGCTCTGGGAAAATAATCCCTGTATCGAGGGTTGCCTTAATAGCTGGCTCCATCATGGCACAGTTAGTACCAAAGAAGGCAATATCTGTACCGTGAATTGCCACTTGACGGGGAATGTCTTCTAAGATAAATTGCTGAGTTCCAGGAATACCAGAATCACCCATTGGGTCGGGAGCGGTAACATCAATAACCTCAATACCGAGTTTTTCCGCTTCTTGCTTCATGTTGTCATAACGAACAGCCAAAAGCTCCATAGACATGTGCCGGGGGAAAGAATAGTGTAAAATCTTTTTCGCACCCATTTCTGCAGCAATCTGGGCAATGTTATTACCCCGACGGAGTTGGTCTGTTTCCATAGCAAAGTCTACAACACCAGCGATCATATCAGGATCTTCGTGAGGTAAACCCATAATCAAGACAATGTCATCACGCATTTCACGGACTAAGTTAAAAGCAGCAGTTGTACCAGGTACAGATTGTACTACCACAATGGCTTTTACTTGAGGATCCATGGCAAATTGGACAATTTGACCAATTACAGTTTCTTGCTCCTGCATAAAGTTGTCTGGATAAGTAACATGGATCACGGAGCCAGGATACTTCGCAGCCATTTTTTCGCCGGCCCGATACTCCTCTTCACCTTGGGATACTGTTCCGGTTACTAAACCAATCTTAAAGGGTAGGCTAGCTGCTTCAGTTAGACCAACTGCTCCCAAAAGCAAGACAAGCACCAAAACCAAACTTAGCTTTCTCTTCACATTTTCCTCTCCTTTTCTCAAATGGTTGAAACACAAGCTTGTTAGTAACCAATTATTCTACGATTTACGCACAATTCCTCTATTTATTTAGTGAAAAAATCTAGAAAATATGGACGAGTTTATGAAAAACCATCGTGCAGGGAAAGAAAAAATCCGCTGGATTATTCCAGCGGACAGTCCACTCTTTATTAACCAACATGATCCATTTGCCCGTAGTGGAAACCGGCGTAAATACCACCTTTTTTCAACAATTCCTCATGGGTGCCTTTTTCTTGAATCTGACCTTCTGTGAGTACCACGATTTGGTCTGCATGCCTAATTGTAGAAAGGCGATGGGCAATAATTAAGGTGGTACGATCCTTAGAAAGCTCAAAAAGGGCTTCTTGAATTTCCTGTTCTGTGGTGGTATCTAAGGCAGAGGTAGCCTCATCCAAAATTAAGATTGGCGGGTTTTTCAAAAACACCCTAGCAATAGAGATCCGTTGCTTTTGACCACCTGAAAGTTTGATCCCCCGCTCACCTACATAGGTGTCATACCCATCGGGTAAAGAGAGGACAAACTCATGGATTTGAGCCTTCATCGCCGCCTCAATCATCTCCTCTTCGGAAGCCTCAGGATAACCATAGAGAATGTTTTCCCGAATAGTACCAGTGAACAAAAAGACATCCTGTTGTACTAAACCAATTTGCAGGCGTAAAGAACTTAAGGTCACATCCCGCACATCATGACCATCAATGGAAATTCTACCATCTGTAACATCATAAAATCGGGGAATGAGGTGGCACAAGGTAGTCTTGCCTCCACCACTTGGCCCCACAAAGGCGGTGGTAGTACCTGCAGGAATGGTCAAAGAAACATTTTGCAACACTTCCGCAGTCTCATTGTAACGAAAAGAGACATCTTCTAAAACAATATCACCCTTAATCGGGGGTAACTCCACTGCACCTTCTAGATCTTTCACACTAGGCTCCACTTCCATTAATTCTACAAAGCGGTTAAAGCCGGTCATACCCTGTTGATACTGTTGAGTGAAGGAAATCAGGCGCCGAATAGGTTGTAAAAAGTACCCAATAAACATGAGATAGGCAGTAAGATCCGCTAAATCAATTTCACCTAGATACATAAACCAAGCACCGGCACATAAGACTGCCACATTTAAAAGGTTTGTGAGAAAACTCAGCCCCGATGAATAAGTGGCCATGGCTTTAAAGGCCCGGTAACGGGATTCTTTAAAGGCTGTATTAGCATTGTCAAAACGACGTTCTTCGTAGGCTTCGTTCACGAAGCTTTGGGCCACCCTAATTCCAGAAAGACTGTTTTCTAAATCCGCATTCACATCCGCTATTTTCCGTCGTTCTTGGGTAAATGCCACTTGCATGGCAGTTCTTCTGGTATAAGCGTACCAAATGATGATGGGAATAAATAAAAAGGTGATCAGGGTAAGCTTCACGTTAATGGTCAATAAATAAACAAACGAGCCAACTAACATCAGACTGGCAATGAAAATATCTTCTGGTCCATGGTGAGCCAGTTCGGAAATATCCCGTAAATCGTTGACGATCCGACTCATTAGGTGGCCCACCTTTGTGTCATCAAAAAAACGAAAATCTAAGGTTTGCAGGTGAGTAAAGAGATCCTTACGCATCTGATACTCCATATTGACGCCCACTACGTGGCCGTAATAGTCCACGAAATACTGGCAAAAGAGGCGGAAAATATAAAGTAGTATCATCACGCCAGTCCAGATCATCACCGCCCGCATGTTCTTGTTGGGAATGTAGTCCTTCATGAACAAACGGGTAATTATGGGGAAGAGTAAATCCAAAAGCGCAATCAAACTGGCGGCCAGCATATCTAAGAAAAACAGCTTCCGCTCAGGCTTATAGTAAGAGATAAAACGTCTTAAATTACCCATATGGTTTTTCGTCCTCATCCTTCTTCAATTTTTAGCCTTTTATCACAGCTACCGTAAGTAGTTTCAAAACTGGTCGCACTAAATCCTCCTGGTATTCCATCACTTCTTCAATATCTTTATAGGCCTTATAATACTCTTCGGCAGTATCTCCCCGCCGTTTTTTTCCTAAAACAATATCTTTGGCTTCGAAATCTGCTAGAACTTCTGCCAAGCTAAATTGGCGAGTGGCTTCTTTACGCCCCATCACCCGTCCCGCACCATGACTGGCAGAATAAAAAGAATCAGGATTGCCCAAACCTTCTACAATATAGGAATAGGAACCCATGGCTCCAGGAATGATGGCTAATTCACCTTTAGTGGCTCGAATCGCCCCTTTACGGTGAACCCAAACCTTTTTTCCAAAGTGTTTTTCTAAGGCGGCATAATTATGGTGGGCGTTCACTTCCATTAAGACTTCAATGTCCTTAATTCCAGCAAAACGTTCTAGCCCACTAAAGACAGAAGTCTGCACCCGCTCCATGATCAATCTGCGATTTTCCCGGGCAAAATCGAGGGCAAAGTTCATCCACCCAATATAGCCCTGGGCTTCTTTGGTATCTAAGGGTAGGTAAGCTAAATCAAACTGGGGTGGCACAGGGGATTGCATTTTACGATTAAGGTCTTTGGCTAAGCGATTAAAATAGTTTGCCACCTTGTACCCAAAATTGCGGGATCCTGTATGGACCATGATGCCAAGCATACCCTGTTCATCTTCTTGGAGTTCGATGAAGTGATTACCCCCGCCAAGGGTACCAATTTGGTGGTAAGCCTCATCTAAAGTAGGCAAATTCTTATTTCCATAATTATACAGCTTTTCCACAGGATACTTGGCTAAAAACTTCGATTTTTGCTTTTGGCGATGGTGATCAAAGCCTTGGGGCACATCTCGCATTATTTGCCCCACTAAATATTGGGCTAAATTACCATTAGGGGTTTTAGTCTCCCGTAGTAGCCTAGCCGGAACATTAGTGTGAATAAAGCCCATACCACAGCCAATATCCACTCCTACTGCGTTAGGGACAATCGCATCTGTGCTTGCTAATACCCCTCCAATAGGCATCCCATAACCGGTGTGGGTATCAGGCATTAAGGCAATATGCTTAAAGGCGAAGGGCAAATTAGAGAGATTGAGGGCTTGCTCTAAACAAGTCTCATCTAAATGGTCCTTACTTGGTAGCCACACATAAATGGGCACTAATTGTTCCTGTTCGTTAAAGATAATAAACATCTTTACCTCCTTTGTAGATAGTCTAAATCAGCTAACTTGAGATCTAGCCTTTCCACTATTTTTAAACCTTCTTGCAAGCCCAAATCAAGATAACGGGGGGCATGGGCATCAGAATTTACTATCACAGTCACCTCATAGTCCCGGGCTAATTCCCAAAAAGGAAGCCAAGGATAGGCAGGTCTTGTCCCTTCTGGAGTGTCAATGATCTTTTTCATTAGACCATACCCATTAATTTCTAAAGGTAAGTGCAATTCTCGGGCTGCGCTGAGAATATCCTGAGAAGCGGATATTGTATTTTCATCCCAGGTTAAGTAGGTCAAGCCAAAAAGGTCTGGGTGGGCCACGAAGGCAAAAAGACCCGATTCCATGGACTTAATGAGAAAATCAGTATACGCTTTAAGACGCTTAGGATTATAAATTCCACTATGGCTACTTAAAAAACTTCCATTGTAAGGGAAGAAATGACAACCTAGAATAAGATAATCAAAGTTGTATTCGCCTAATAATACATTCTCATAAAATTGATGGTAATCCTTACTCCACTCACATTCCATACCCTTAAGAATCGTTAGATCAGGATATTTCGCTTGGGCTAATTCAATCGCTTGAACATAGTCTGGAAGTTCACTAATACTCATGCGCATACCAAGCCAGCGATCATCAGGTAAGGCGGTGTGATCTGTCATTCCAACAACAGTGATTCCCTTGTCTAAGGCAGCTTGGCCATAGTCTATGGCGTCACCTTCAGCATGATTACAACGAAAAGTATGTGTGTGATAATTCTTCAACCCACTAACCTCCAGGCGTGGAATTTTGTCCACGCACTCTTTATCTTCTACTTTACTATTATATGGCTAAGCGCGCAACTTTTCACTTGTAGATAGTAGGGTTTCTAGGTTACAATTAAGTGCGAAATGGGGGTGCATACGTGGTTAACCTAGAGTTTGCATTAAGAGTTGCCATCTTTTTGAGTATAGCAATTGTCTTTTC
>JAAZLB010000435.1 GCA_012799535.1 Bacillota bacterium
TAGGCAGATGCGGATTGAGGGAAGAATTGGCGCACATGATCCCACGATTGACAAAGAGGATGAGCTTTGGCCGATGGTCAATTTCTGGTCAATTGACGGTCAACTTTCACCTTAAATAAACAAAACCTCGTTGCCTGGGGCTTTCCATATGGTGGCGAAGGTGGGATTCATGGGGGCGTGTACCATCTAGTATTACCCAGTGTCAGTTAGTCCATCTAGCTGGCACTTTTCATTTTTGGCATGTTGCCCAGTCCGTCCAATTATGCCTGTTTGTGGGGAGTTCATTAGCAAATGATTAGCAAAACCGTTGGCTCTTAGAACGGTGGGTTAACATGGTGACAGCAAATCCGGTCGTTATTGCGCTTCAACAAATTCAGGTGACTTTTGAAGGGGTAACCCGTTGGACAAGTATAGATCTCTTTTCCTAGCCAGTTCTCGGTGCTTAACAAGAAGCAACCGTTACAAAAAGCAGGAGTCTTCTGAATGTTTGTTGAAGATATAAATGGTAAATTTTTCAGGAAACACAGGTTAAAATTCCTCGGGAGTGAATTCAGGATGCAGCAAAAAAGTGCTGATCTCTTAGTTCTAACAAAACAAGAACGCTTACTGTCTCATAACCTAAAAACGCGTGAATACTGGTCTGAACAAAAGAACGCTCTGGGTGATGATGTTTTTCGTGATTCCTCCGAACAAGATTCTTCTACCACTCCATCACGTTGGATCATGACTAGGGACGTCACATTGTACCCTTGGCAAGAAGATTGTGTTAATAGATGGCTTGAAAGAATGAACGGCACGATTAAGGTGGTTACTGGTGCTGGAAAAACGATTCTTGCTCTTTCTATAATAGAAAAACTTCAAGCATTTAACCCCGACCTACGAGTGGCCATCGTGGTACCTACGATCGTGCTACAAGACCAGTGGTATAATGAAATTCTTCTTCGAAGTAATCTTTCAGCTCATACCATTGGACGCCTTGGCGGTGGGCGCAGTAGAGAAGTTTTCAATGACGATATAAGAATTTTATTGTGCGTTCTTAACTCAGCAGCACGATATTTGCCTTCCATTGTGAGCGACAGTAAAGTGAGTTCCAACTTACTCCTAATTGCTGATGAATGCCATAGAACTGGCGCACCAGATATGAGTAAGGTTTTTCAAACACAGCGAAGGTACAACCTGGGCCTATCAGCCACACCAGAAAGAGAAGATGGTGAGGGCGACTTTATAGACCAAGATACTGCGAGTTATGACAGTAGTCTGTTAGGCCGAGAGCTTGGCCCTATAATCTATGAACTCACCGTTTATCAAGCTCTTGAACAGGGAATTCTTCCTGAATTTGAGATTCTCCACTATGGGCTTCCTCTTATAGATAAGGAGCATGAAGAGTATCAGATTTTATCTCGTAAGCTACGTAGCGTTACATCTGAATTTCGAGAGCTGGGCCATCAATATGGAATTCATGATTCTGGCATCACGCGTAGAAGCCACAGCTTAGCTAAACGGGAAGACCCACTGGGGCTTATAGCTAGAGAATATTTGTTTCTCACAAACCAGCGCAAACGCCTTTTGTACAATGCCAAGCTTCGCGCCACTGCTGTTAGCGAAATTCTGACAACAGAATTTAAACAAGACCCGTCAACAAAAGCAATGCTGTTTCATGAGAGCATTGAAAGTGTTATGCTACTTTACCACCAACTCCTTGATTTAGGCTTTCCTGTAACCGTAGAACACAGCGAACTACACGAAACACTAAGACAAACTAGCCTTGAGCTTTTTCGGGACGGAACGGCCCAAATTATTGTCTCCGCCAAGTCACTGATTGAAGGATTCAATGTTCCAGAAACGGATATTGGTATCATAGTTGCGTCAAGCAGCTCAGTTAGACAACGGATTCAAACCATAGGCAGACTCTTGCGGAAAGGTAAGAAATCAGATAAACCTGCCAGAATCTATGTAATTTACATGCGTGATACGGTGGATGAGAACATCTATGGAAAAGAAGACTGGAACCACCTTCTTGGTGCTCGCCGCAATCAATACTTTCATATGATAGAAGACGGAACCTTAATCGAACAAAAGGAACCACCACGCTCACCTCTGCCACGGGAAGATGATCTCCTGTTACATACTCTAACAATCGGCGAAGAATATCCAGGTGCTTATGAGGGCTTGGAATACACTTGCGATTCCGATGGCAATGTCTTTACAACGGATGGTAAGCTAATCGTGAATCCCCAGGGGGTTCCCAAGATTATTAGGCAAATTAAGGGCGGCTTTGGTAAGTTTAGAGTAACACAGAACAAAAGATATATTTTGGCTTTAGAAAACCAGCAAGAGGAATGGGTCGTGAAGTTCGGAGGTCAACTAGCTACGCCTTTTATTGTCGAAGATGAAAGCAAAGATCAACCTCAGGTATCAGATCTAGACTTGGACAAACTCCAAATTGGAGAGAGTTTTCAATCAGAACTTGTGGGAAAGCAACCTCAAGTTGTTCATTTTAAGCAAAGGCAAGGAAAATTCGTTCTTGCTCGGAAGGAGGGAAGGGGAGAGCGTTTTGCCAGGGTTGGTCAGCAAGCTAAAGATACTAAAAAAGGGGATGATGCGGAAAAGCTTATCCAAGTCTGCCGTGAATACCGTACTATCTATCCAGAGTTAAGCAAGATAATACTCACCGAATCAGGTCATGCACTAGTCCTGAAAGACGGAAGTTACAGATACCTTATGACGTTGCAGACAGGTCTCGAATTTTCGTGAGGTGGTGGATCAAATGCAAGGCAACAGTTTTAGGTTTCATGCTATTTCGACAAGAGAATGGAAAGGACGATACAAACGTATCCAGGGTAGTTCACCTGCTTTTCATGTGGTTTCGCGTGCAGGCCAACATGTGATATTGGCATATATCCAAACCTCAGAAGGGCAAGTAAGTTGCCAAGCCCTTCCATGTCCCGATGTTAAAGCAATGATTGAAGCTATTAATGATGTGAAATGGCGTTACCATGGACAGCCCAGTGGCTCGTTTCTGATTAACGAATTTGGTCAAGTGTTAGTTCCAACTAGCGAGAAAATACGCCTCTACGTTGGACAATGTACTGGGATTCTTCGATTTCTCAATCTCGATACAAAACGAATTTTGGATCTTGCTGATAGTTCCCAATTAGAAACCGGGGATGCTTGGGACTTACCCTATGTAGGAATGCCCTATAATTTAAGTAGACAAAATCAACTGTATTTTTGGGATGCGGGGGAGAATTGCAAACTACTTCCGCAGGCTCAAGATAAAGACTTAATAAGAAAAATTCGCTCCATTCGTCGGCATGGGGGTGTTAGAATCTTAGTCAACCCTTATGGTCTTGTTGCAACAAAGGCTCCTGTCGGCGAATTTGATTTTGACGAAGACAACTGGGAGCCGGTTTACATAGGTCGTATCGATTATGCAAAATGGTTTGCGAAGGAGGAGACTACATGGCGGACAGGTTCATAAAGTTTGTTGGAAATCGGCCGGGAAATGTTAGCAAGGATGCTAGGTATTCAGTGCGCTATGAAAAGGGAGATTATGTCGTTGGTCTTTTTTATCGATCTAGCGATGATGAACTTTGGTACCCTACAAGTAATGAACATCCTGAATTGGTGTCAAGGATAAACGCTATTAAACTTCACTTTAATGGCGCGCCTGGTGGAACATTCTACATCAATGAATATAAGCAAGTGTTAGTGCCGGTAGGTGACGACGCGGAGTACTATTATGCGGGTGAATATGAGATTCCTCTGACTTTTGAGTTTGAGGGGCAGACTATATCGGGGGAATCGATTGATAGCAATGGGAAACCATTGAATCCTGGGGATCCATGGACAGGCCCCCATCCTGGTATTCCCTATGTTCTAAAGGCTGGAAGCAAAGATGTATCATATCGCTACATGCTCAGACCTTGTGTAGAAAAGGAAGTCAAGCTTTCTAAATGCATAGGTGTTGAGCAGGCTAAAATAGTTGCCCAAGGGCTAAGTAAACACAAGGGATATAGCGGTGGACGTTTTTACGTCAATGAGTTCGGAAATGCTTTTGCTCCTAAAGAAGGCCAATATGGTATGGAGTATATCTTCTTACAAAAAATTGATCTTACAAATTGGTTCCCTAA
>JAAZLB010000436.1 GCA_012799535.1 Bacillota bacterium
ACTTTTGATCTTTTGTCCCAGGGTAAAAGTCTTGGGATCTTCCAATTAGAAAGTGCCCTTTTCCAAGATTTGCTCCGTTCTTTGCAGCCCCAATCCTTCGAAGATTTGGTAGCCCTTTTAGCCCTAGGCAGGCCAGGACCTTTGGAGATGTTCCCCGAATACTTGCGGAGACGAAGAAATCCCCAGCAAGTAAAATATCTCAATGGGGCACTAGAAGAGATCTTAGGTGAAACTTATGGGTTAATTCTCTATCAAGAACAAGTGATGCTCATCGCCCACAGGATTGGTGGTCTATCCTTAGGTGATGCAGACTTATTACGGGTGGCCTTGGGGAAAAATGACCAGGCATCCATTACAATGTGGCGAGAGCGTTTTGTAAAAGGAGCCCAAGCCCAAGGGTTATCACTTCAGGAAGCCCAGGGTCTTTTCAAAACTATCATGGATTTCAGTGGGTATGCCTTTAACAAGGCCCATAGTGTAAGCTATGCCATGTTAACATGGCAGGGCGCCTATCTTAAGGCCAATTACCCCTTGGAGTTTTTCGCAACCATCTTAAATGAAGGGAGCTCACCCCAAGAGCAAAGTGCCTATTTATTAGATTGCCAAAGTCAAGGCATTAGGATTTTACCCCCTAGCATTGTCTACTCTAAATCCCAAAGCACCCCTGAAGGGCAAGGCTTACGCCTTGGTTTGTTGAGCATCCGTCAGCTTGGTTCCTATGTTGCCAGAGAACTTGTGGAAAAACGCCAAGGTTTTGGTTTCACTAGTTTTCAGGAATTACGCCGCCAACTGCAGCTGGATTTTAAAATTTGGGAAATGTTAATCTTAGCTGGCACCTGTGACGAGCTTGGTTCCCGTAATAGCCATCTTAGGGAGTTGGGCTTGGCTAGTTTGACCGAATTGGAGCTACTCCGACGAGAACGGGAGTTACTAGGAATCTATGCCTCTATGCACCCGTGCTCCCCCTTTTTGCCCCTGATGCGCAATTTGCAAGGGGAGTTAACGGTGGTAGTGGGGGAGGTGCTCCAACTAAAACGGTCCGGGGTTACCCTAACAGGCGTCTTAGATACCCCTGAAGGCTCGGTAGACTTTAAGACTAAAATAAGTAGGGAAAATCAGGTAATCAAACCAGGTGATGCCCTAGCCCTTTTTGGTCGCCTGGAAGAAGGTTTTTGGAAAGTAGAATGGGAACTACCTTTAGGACCCACTCTTCTAATTTCACCCCAACCTGATCACTTAGATGAACTCAAGGATATTTTGGATCAGCAAAATGGTACAAGACCTGTTGTCCTCCGCCTTGGAGAAGGGATCGCCTATCACCTTTTACCCCGAATGTTTTGGGTCAAAGATGTGTTGCAAGTGGATGGAGGCTTGCAAAGCAGAGGCTTAACTTATGTTTGGTTCGACCCATGGAAAGAACTACTTTCTTAGAAGGGATTTTTTGACCACTAACGAAATATCATTAGCGTATTGGAGGGGTCAGGATGAGCTATGAAGAAGAAGGTTATATCATG
>JAAZLB010000437.1 GCA_012799535.1 Bacillota bacterium
CCACAACGATGATAATGATTATTTTCATTTGTTCCCGCATTTTGTGGAAAAACATCGTCTACCAACCCTTTCCATTATACGAAAGCCAACGTTATAATTGTACTTGAAATACCCTTCCCTGTCAAACCAACAAGTGCTTCCGAATCTGGTCAATTTTAGCTTCTAAATCGCCAAAAATCTGCTGACTATAAGTGGCAGGACACTTGGGATTGGCTAGTCTAACTAGACTCAAATCTGGGGCTACTAACTTGGTGATGCCTCCACCACCGAGGGCAATAATGGTTTGCCGTTCTTCCATCATCTGAATATTATACCGAGACTCCAAACTGGGCTTAGCATAACCAATGTTTTCTAAATCACCCAAAATATAGCGTTGCCGATACAGATAATAAGGAGACATCCCCCACGTGGAGGCAAACTTCTTGGCTAAATTTGCCATGGCCTCCCCTTCCTCTTGGGCAATTTGAATCTCTTTCGCCTCTTGCTTTAACCTAGAGGCACGCTTGATGGCCAAACTATGAACTGTCAAGTTGTCCGGTTGCAAAATCGCGATTTGCCTGAGGGTCTCCTCCACATGTTCCCATTTTTCACCTGGTAAACCAAGAATAATGTCCATATTAATAATGGGAATCCCCACTTCACGGGCAAGATCATAGGCAGTATAAACCTGTTCCACACTATGCTGACGCCCAATACGATCCAAGGTTGCCTGGTGCATAGTTTGAGGATTAATGCTAATACGGTCTACTTTGGCGTTTCTTAAAATGTGCATAGTCTCCCGTGTCAGGGTTTCTGGACGACCCGCTTCCACAGTAAACTCACAGGTTGTGGGTGTAACCAAATATTCCCTAATTAAGTTCAATAATTCTTCCAAATCGGCACCTTGGACAGTGGTTGGTGTACCACCACCAAGGTAAATAGTTTCCACCTCTACCCCTAATTCATCCAAAAGACGTCCCATGGCCGCAATTTCCAGCTTCAGCCCTTGTAAAAAGCCTGGCAGCAAATGCCCATGACTACCGAGGGGGTAAGCTGCAAAAGAGCAATAACTGCAACGGGTAGGACAAAAGGGAATGCCCACATAAATACTGACTGGTTGATTGGGAGAAGAATGAAAATACTTTCTCTGCTTAATTACCACCGGAAGAATAAGCTCTATTTTTTCTTCACTTAGACCATAGACTGTCTCTAACTGGGTGACAACTTCCTCCGGCGAAAAACCCCGATCTAACAGGGAATGAACTAATTTCGTAGGGCGTACACCCAGTAAAATCCCCCACGGGCTGGGGGCCAAATTAAAGGTCTGTTCTAAAACTCGTTGAGTTCCCATCCGTACCCGTTCTTTAATCCTTCGCTCCCGGTCAAATTCGTTATAGCGAGGATCTAAGATCTCTAAATCCCGGTAATTCCAAGAGAGGCCATCTAAATCCACTTGGACCGTTAGAGTACCTTCCCCCTCCCAGGCAGCTTGTGCTTGCAACAATCGGCCGGTACCAAATTGGGCATTGGGTATAAGGGAGCGGATCACTGCTTCAACGGTGGGTACCAGCTCTGCTGATGCAATAATATGAAACTCTTCTTTGCCAAAATGATAGGAAATAGCGATCTGCTCCACTTCCTTAATTGCTAATTATAAAAACGGATTGTTTTTAATTTCATCCCGAATGGTAGTAGGGGATCCATGTCCTGGATAAACTACTGTGTCCAAGGGCAAACGGGCCAAGCGAATTAAGCTTTGCTGTAAAATAGACTGATCTCCTTGGGGCAAATCCCACCTACCTACGGAAGACTTAAAAAGAGTATCCCCACTTAATAAGAAACCAGAACCATAAAGGGCTATTCCCCCTGGGGAATGACCTGGAGTGTGCAATACTTGCAGGCTTTGATCCCCAATGGCAATCGTGTCTCCATCTTTAAGTAGTCGATCCGCTTCGACTGTAGGAAAGTCCATTCTAATCAAG
>JAAZLB010000438.1 GCA_012799535.1 Bacillota bacterium
GACCAGGTTTGAGCATCCGAGCCAGCTAAAAAAACCTGACCCTGATCTCCTTTCAATAAAAGACCAAGAAGGTGAAGTAAGGTGGTTTTACCAGACCCAGAGGCACCTAAAATCACGATCCGTTCACCAGGGGCAATCTGCAAATTCAAACCACTCAAGACTGGATTGGGGAGCTGAGGATAACTCTTCCACACATCGTGTAATTCTACGATCTTACTCATCTGACCACCTCCCCTGGCTCTAACTTACTGAGGCGCCAAGCAGGTAAGATCACCGCTCCGAAACCTGTACCCAGAGCTAAAAGTAATACCCACCATAGATCACCTGAAGCCCAACTAATGGGCAAACGTTCTAAATAAAAAACTTGGGGTAGGTGTATTTCCACAAAGCCTAAAACAAAGACGGTGAAGCGGGCTAATGCTAAACCTAGTGCACCCCCCATAGCCCCACAATAGAGGCCTTGAGTTAAAAAGAGGGCACCAATCTGGCGAGGTGTAGCACCAAGGGTGCGAAAGATCCCCACATTCCTCCGCTGTTCCCAGCTTCTAAGCAAAAAGATATTCATTATGCCAAGAGCACTAACTAACATAGCAAAAACCAAGATCCAAATTAGGACAACCCTTTGCACGGACATAGTAATGAACAAACTTTGCTCTTTCATATACCAAGGACGTACCCATAAATCGGTTAGCTCTTGCAAGGGTAAAATATATTGGTCAACATGGGGAAAATCCGCGACCTTGAGCCCATAGCCACTGACCCCATCAACAGCTAAGATCTCTTGACTCAACTCTAAGGGTAGTAAGACTAAGCCCCCATCTAGGGGATAGTAACCGGTGTAGAAAAGTCCAGAAACGGGAATAATCTGACCACCACTAGTAGTTAGTACTGTAACCGGCGTACCTACATCCACACCTAGTTGACGGGCTAATTCCGCACCTAAAACCAGCCCCGTGTTACCGCGAATCTGGTTCCATTCCCCCTTTTCAAGGAGCTGTTCAAACTGGAAGAGATCGTTCTCCAAATCCCAATCTACGCCCTTGAATAGGACCGCTTCACTCACTAGTCCCCTTTGAATGAGACCAGGGAACAATAAATAGGGGGAACTTCCGAGAACACCTGGGGTTTGTTCCAAAACAGATTGCCACGTACTGGTCACAAAATCATTGGATCCTGCTTCCAAAGTTAAATGGGGGGTCAGCAAAAGAATCCTTTCAGTCAAGAAATCTTCAATACCCTGACCGAAGGACAAAATCACCATGAGCACTACAACAGTAACGGCAATTCCAGTGATACAAATAGCCGTCTGTTTGCCATAATGGCGTGTTTGTTTCCAACCCATATACCAGTACCATTTCAGCACTTTACTCACCTATTCTAATCATATGTTGGGAGAAGGAGGAAAACAAGAGGAAAAACTCGAAATAGAAAGGAGCCAAGGGGAATCTTGGCCTAGGAGGTTCTGCCATGCAAAAGGAAATTTATCTAGATAACAGTGCCACCACAATAGTAGCGGATGAAGTGCTACAAGCTATGGAACCCTATTGGCAAGTCCAATTCGGTAATCCTTCCTCACCCCACCTTAGGGGTATAGCTGCGGAGAAAACCATGTCATCCTGCCGGGCTCAATTAGCAAGTCTCTTGCAAGTTTCCCCAGGAGAATTATACTTCACCGCCAGTGGTACAGAGGCAAATAACATTGCTTTATTGGGAGTAACCAATGCACCCCATCTGCTCCGTACTCCCGGTCATCTCATTACCACGCCCATCGAGCACCCCTCTGTGCTCAATGTGGTGAAGCATCTAGAAAGTCGCGGTTGGTCCATTAGCTATTTCACCGTAGACAGTTATGGCCGGATTGATCCTCTAGAGATTTACCAACTGATGCAATATAACACCAGAGTAGTGAGTGTCATGGCGGTCAATAACGAATTAGGCACAGTGGCACCCCTTAA
>JAAZLB010000077.1 GCA_012799535.1 Bacillota bacterium
GTGGAGTGGTAAAACCACCGCTTTCTCTGTGGACATACTTAAAGATCCACTAGTGCCAATAATCAATTGCGGTGGGGCGATGTCACAAATTAAATCATTTTGGGAAAGATAGGTGAGGGCATTACCGCTGATAATATTAGCAACTTCCCCCAGAGCAGAACTGACAAAGACATCAAGTTCGTTCATGCGCATTCCGGACATGATATAAACCATTTCTAGAGCCATCTCTTTAGGAAAACTATATAACAAAGAACCGCGTAAAGCCCCTGTGACCCCAATGACCACATTGGCTTCGCTAACTGGCACCAGTTCTTCTACTGCCCTAAGGTTACCACGCTGTGGCTCTAAACTGAGCATGGTCTTGAAAACATCTGTAGTGGCTAAGAAGAATGGGTTAATATATTCTACTTTCATTGGGAACCTCCTTGCTCACGCATGAACTGACCGATCTTTTGATCTTCACCAGCCACATGCATAATTAGCCAAGTCATGACCCTAGCTGCAAACTCTTGAACTCCTTGCTCATCTAAACCTTCCTTTTCAACTTTAGCCGCGAATTCGCCTACCTCCGCTTTAAATCGCTCATGGATCTGTGTATGCCGTTCCACATCGGGGTAGCCAACTTCCCTTTGTAACTTTTCTTCATCGGCAAAGTGGATAATTACATAATGCTGCATGAATTCAAGGGTTGCCAATACTTCCGCTTGGCGTGTTTCCCACGGGCTTTCTCCTTGTACGGCCTTAATAAAGCTGGAAACTCGCTTGAAAAGTTCCTCATGTTGATTGTCAATGAGGTCCGCTCCCACACGGTAATGTTCTTTCCACATCATTCCATTTTTCACTCCTTTTGCTGACAAATTCTCCGTTTAGGCATTATTTCCTGCCGAAACTATGTGGTATAATAAGATGAACAATAGAAATGGAGGTTGATGCAATGATCTTAAGCAAAATAGTTATATTGATCGTAAGTTTGGTAGTTCTTAGTTGTGGTTCTGGTGTGGCTTTTGCAGAGGGGCAATCTCCCAATCCAGTAGTGACTATGGATCTTGGAGAATTAGGTACTATGGAAATAGAACTTTATCCAGCGGTTGCCCCGAACACAGTGGCAAATTTTATTTCCCTCGTACAACAGGGTTACTACGACGGGGTGATTTTTCATCGGGTAATTCCGGGCTTTATGATTCAGGGGGGAGACCCAACTGGTACTGGTACTGGGGGACCAGGCTATAGTATCAAGGGGGAGTTTGCCCAAAACGGTTTTCGTAATGATCTTAAACATGGCCGAGGCGTAATTTCCATGGCACGGACTTCCATTCCTGATTCAGCTGGTTCTCAATTTTTCATTATGGTAGAACGGGCACCCCATTTAGATGGGGCATACGCGGCCTTTGGACAAGTAATCAAGGGTATTGAAGTAGCGGATAAAATCGTCAATGCAGAGCGTAATCGTGCGGATCGGCCCTTACAAGATCAAACCATGGTTAAAGTAACGGTAGAAACTTTTGGTGTGGAATACCCCGAACCGGAGAAACTCTAATTTAAGGAGGAACAGTATGGAGTTAACTACACCAGCCCTGTTGTTTCCGGCTATTTCTCTGTTAATGCTTGCGTATACTAATCGTTTTATCGTCTTAGCTGACTTAATGCGAAAGCTCTATGCAGAGTATCAAGAAGAGCCAGATCAAGGTGTGGCCAAACAAATTGTTAATCTACAAGTACGTATTTCTTTAATCAAATACATGCAAATTTGTGGCGCCATCAGCTTCTTCTTTTGCGTTACCTGCATGTTTTTACTCTTTGCAGGAAGTACCATTTTAGCCAACATTTCTTTCGCAGTTGCCCTACTTTTACTTCTAGCCTCCCTAGCCCTCTTGGTGCGAGAATTGCAGCTTTCCATTGATGCTCTAGATGTACACTTAAGTGATTTCAATTATGACGGGCAGGAAAGTTAAGAATTTCCTTGAAGAATGAGTTGACATCAATCGTGAAATGAGGGGTCTTTGTGCGGAATCTAAAAATAGTAGGTCCAGAAATCCCCAATATCCCTTGGCAGGATCGGCCTGAGGGTAATTTGGATGTGTTGTGGCGTTACGATCAGAATCCCGTGATCCCTAGGGATTTAATTCCTTGTGCTAACAGTATTTTCAACAGTGCAGTTGTGCCCTATGGAGATGAGTTTAGGGGCGTCTTTCGTGTAGATAATAAGGCGCGGGAGATGCGTATTCACTCCGGTAGTAGCTTAGATGGCTTGAATTGGCAAATTGAGCATGAGCCCATTGAATTCATTTGCCATGATCCGGAGATTGGTAACCTTGAGTATGCTTATGACCCAAGAGTAGTTTGGATTGAAGACCGCTACTATGTCACCTGGTGTAATGGTTATCATGGTCCCACTATTGGTGTCGCGTACACTTACGACTTTAAAGACTTTTACCAACTAGAAAATGCTTTTTTGCCCTTTAATCGCAATGGAGTGCTTTTCCCCAGGAAGATTAAGGGAAATTACGCCATGGTGAGTCGCCCTAGTGACAATGGTCATACACCCTTTGGAGATATCTTCTACAGCGAAAGTCCCGACTTGACCTATTGGGGTAAACATCGCCATGTGATGAGCACAACGGGGTCTTGGCAATCTACCAAGATTGGAGCAGGTCCCATTCCTATTGAGACATCAGAGGGGTGGCTCTTAATCTATCATGGGGTACTTACTTCATGTAATGGATTTGTATATCATGTGGGGGCAGCTTTACTTGATTTAGACCAACCTTGGAAGGTGATTGCTAGAACTCACCCCTACATTCTATCACCTCAAACCTATTACGAGTGTGTAGGTGATGTACCTAATGTAACCTTTCCCTGTGCCGCTTTAGTTGATAGTGCCACAGGTCGCCTGGCTATGTACTATGGTGGAGCGGATACTGTAACCGCCGTGGCCTTTGGTTATGTCCAAGAATTAGTGCAGTTCACAAAGGATAATTCTATCTAAGGAGGGAATCTCATGTTGAATTTTACCTTTTCTAACAGCACGAAAATCATCTTCGGTAAGGATGTGGAAATGCAGGTTGGTGCGGAAACTGCCCTGTGGGGAAAAAAGGTGTTGCTTCACTATGGTGGGGGACATATTGTTCGCTCCGGTCTGAAAAAACGGGTGGTAGCTTCTTTACAAGAAGCAGGTGTGGAGTTTGTTGAACTTGGTGGGGTGCAACCTAACCCCAGACTAAGCCTAGTGCAAGAAGGGATAGCCTTAGCCCGGAAGGAACAAGTTGATTTTATCCTTGCAGTAGGGGGTGGCAGCGTTATTGACTCTGCTAAGGCGATTGCCATTGGGGTACCCTATGACGGAGATGTCTGGGATTTTTATGCTGGTAAAACTCGGGCTAAAGAAAGCCTACCAGTGGGCGTGGTGTTAACTATTCCAGCTGCGGGTAGTGAATCTAGCACTAGTTCGGTGATCACTAAAGAAGAGGGTTGGCTCAAACGGGGCTATGGTGAAGTGATCATGCGTCCTAAATTTGCTTTCATGAACCCTGAACTTACTTATTCATTACCACCGTATCAAACCGCTTGTGGTGTGGCAGATATGATGGCCCACGTGATGGAACGCTATTTCACCAATGAAAAAGAGGTCGGATTTACCGACCAACTTTGTGAAGCAACTCTACGTAGCATTATTCAAGAGGCGCCTGTAGCTATTGCAGAACCAGAAAACTATGGTGCGAGGGCCAATATTATGTGGGCGGGAACGATTGCCCATAACGATCTTTTGAGTACAGGGCGTCTTGGAGATTGGGCCTCTCATAATATTGAACATGAACTGAGTGCTTTGTATGATATAGCCCATGGTGCAGGCTTAGCCATTGTGTTTCCCGCTTGGATGAAATATGTGTATAGACACGATATCCCTCGTTTTGTGCAATTTTCAGTGGAAGTCTTTGGAGTGGAGCAAGATTATCATAATCCTGAACGGACTATCCTAGAAGGTATCCGGCGCTTAGAAGATTTCTTCAGGCGAATTGGTCTGCCCACTACTTTGCAAGAGGCAGACATTCCCGCTGATCGCTTAGAAGAAATGGCTGCCAAAAGCACTGCTAATGACACACAGACCTTAGGGACCTTTGTACCTTTGAACCAGGCGGACGTTCTAGAAATTTATAAGTTGTGTCAGGGAAACTAAACTCGACGCAAAATAGTGATGGGGCGGACGATTTCTTCTCGCCCCTCATTTTCTCCTAGGGGGGCTTGCCAATTCCAATTATTCCACCAACCTAGAAATTCAAAATTGTGTAACTTGGTGGAGACTAAGAGAAACTCTTGGGGGAAAATAGCTCGACGTAGCCCAGAATGGACTAGGCGATGTTGTTTGCCCCGATCCTTGACGGTAAAGCTAATTCGCTCTTGATAGAGCTGTTCCGCTGGGTTGTAGGGGCGGGTAGTGTAATGGGTGGTTACTGTGATCTTGTTTTTCCGCATTACCCAGCTATCTTGTACATTATCTAGGGGTGAAAAATCCACACACCAGTCTAAAAAATATAGACCGCCAGGCTTTAAAGCCCGCTCTACGCTGCTAAAATGGCTTAATAGCTCTTTTGTATCGCCTACATATAGGGAGCCTAACATGATGTAGATGAAATCCAAGGGCTCTTTGACCTCGAAATCTACTAGGTTTGCCAAATAAAAGTTAGCATTAAAATCATGGATTCGGGTCTTTTCTTGAGCAAATTCTAGCATGGTGGGGCTCAAATCTAGGCCATGATAATTGTAGCCCCGACTGGCCAACTCCACCATATGGGGGCTATTACCACAGGCGAGTTCGAGGACATTTTCTACTGGAATGTGGGAATATTGGGCTATAGCTTGCTCCATTACATCAACTTCCCGGATGATGTCCCGGTAGGAGAAGGCAATCTCATAATATTGGGGAAATGCGTAAATATTATCCAAGTAATCACCTTTTTCTCTAAGCGTATTTAATGAAAGGAAGA
>JAAZLB010000006.1 GCA_012799535.1 Bacillota bacterium
AACGATCATCGAGTTGCCCTACACCAGCTAGATAGTCTGCGCGTAAGCCTGCAATACTGCTTGGCGGTGGCTCAATGGCGCTTTCTGGCAAACGGACAGTTTCTGTCACCGCATCAACTACAAAACCTACCATACTATCGTTTACCTCTAGCATAATAATCCGGGTATCTTGTGTATTCTCTTGGGGCTCAATTCCAAAACGCTTGCGCAGACAGATTACTGGAATAACCTCGCCTCGCAGATTGGTTACACCCTCAATATAATCATCTACATGTGGAAGCCTAGTGATATGGCGCGGTTTGACGATTTCACGGACGTCCGTAATTTCTACCCCAAACTCCTCGTTGTGTAAACGGAAAACAACCAATTGTCTTTCTTCCATAAAGATCCTCCTTTTCCTAGAAAACCCAGCAGAGCCACTTTTTCACATATTCGACTTTCCATCTCCTTTTCCTGCCCATTTTCGACAATTAAAAAGACCCTAGCAGAAACAGTGTTAGGGTCCTTAAGCTTGTTTTATCGTTGTGGTTTTCGAAACAGAGTAATGGCTGTACTGAATACAATGGATGCAGCCAAACCTAGGCCGGTGATTTCAAAAGTTCCTGTGAACAGACCATACCAGCCGAAGCTTTTGGCTTCTGCAAGCATGCCTTTAGTTATTGAACTACCAAAACCGGAAACTGGAACTAAGGCACCAGCTCCCGCAAATTCTTGAAAGGGCTCGTAAAGACCTAAACCCTGGAGAACAGCACCAAGGCTGACAGTGGCCACTAAGACATGGGTTGGTGTATATTTCGTGGTATCTAAAATGAGTTGAGCAAGGGCACAGATAGCCCCTCCCACTAAAAAGGCAATGAGATACTGCATGAACAACCACCTCCCTTCTTAGGCTTCTAATGCTATCCCGTGTGCTATACACGGAATAGAATCTCCTTGTAAGGAGGATGTTGCACTTAGTAGTGCACCTGTGGCTAAGATTAAGACTCGTTTCACTTTACTGGAATTAAGCTTGTTCTTAAGATATCCCAAAGTCATTACAGCAACACAGGCACTGCCGCTTCCTCCCGCTCCTGTCTTTTGCTGATCACTATAAATGGACGCACCTCCATCTTGGATACGTTCTAGCCCCGTGTAGTTTTCGTGGCTTAATAAGATCTTGAGCATTTTACTTCCTTGCTTGCCCAAATCCCCGGTTAGAATCAGATCGTAGTCTTCAATTTTTCTACCCGTATCTATCAAATGCTGTTTGAGAGTGCTAAAAGCGGCAGGTGCCATAGCACTTCCCATATCATTGGCATCCTTTAAACCCCAATCTACAATGCTTCCAAAGGTAGCATGAGTAATACGGGGACCTTCTGTACCTAAATTTAAAAGTGCCGCGGCTGCACCGGTTACCGTGTGGTGGTTAGTGCCATGGTGTTGAATATTCATTTCAATAGGATAACGAAATTGACGTTCCGCGGTTTGGTAGTGACTAGCGGTGCCGATCAATACTTGGTCCGCGAAATCGCCTTGTAGCATTATGGCTCCAAGGCCTAGGGCTTCACAAAAGGTGGAACAGGCACCGTAGACTCCCAAAAAAGGTATGGGATAGGTACGGGCACTAAAACATGAACTGATGATCTGATTCAGCAAATCCCCTGCAATATAGAATTGCACGTCCGATATTTTAGTATCATTTTGCTGCAAAGTCTTTTCAATGGCCATTTCTAGCATAAGCCGTTCTGTCTTTTCTGGGGTTTTTTGCTGTAAAGTATCATCAGGTAAAATTTCCTGAAATTCCAAGGCATAGGGACCCTTACCCTCAAGGGGACCAACGATAGTATAACTACTGGCGATCCTAGGTTGACGACTGAAGGCTATTGTCTGAATACCAACACGATTGTTTCCCACTTATTCACCACCCTACAGAACCCCTAAGATCAAAGATTTGATCAAAGCCACGATAAAGCTGACTAAGATCCCATAGGTGATAACGGGACTGGCAATAATCAACATCTTTGCACCCATACCCTGTAAATACCCTTCTCGTCGATATTCCATTGCGGCGGCCGTAACAGTATTGGCAAATCCTGTGATGGGAATAGCAGCTCCAGCCCCGCCCACCTCCGCAAGTTCATCGTAAACTCCAAACCCGGTTAAAAGGCTGCCAATTAGAATCATGGCAGCTAGAGTAATGGCTGCAGAACCAGTTTTGCTTGGCTCAAAAAATGGGACGAGGCTTAAAATCACTTGACCCACAGTACAAATAAGTCCCCCCACGACGAAGGCCCATAAGGTGTTTTTTAAGACAGGTCGCGGTGGCAAATTCTGTTGCACAAGTTGCTGATACTCCTGTGGACGCATATCTTAACTCCCTTCTTTTGATCCTTCTTATTATGCTAGAAACCTGCTAAACTATGCAAAAATGAGGTGGGTCCTAATACTAGATCCCACCTCATTCTCAGATAGACTATGTTTGTTTTCTGTTTATTTGACAAACCCGATAACCGCACCAATAGCAGCCAAGGCCATAGCCACTGTGGCTAAAGTTTTAGCTGATTTGACACTTTTCTCCGCATCTACACGGTAAGAGGCAAATTCTGCTTCTATCTCTTTTATTTGCTTTTCGAGGCGTTGTTCCCGAATAAGAGCTGCATTGATCTGAGCGTTCACATCAGCGCCAACTTGCTTTTTCAAGTCATCTTGGAGAGAACTCAAACCTGCCTGGGCCAGATGGAGTTCTTCCCTGGTTTTGTCCAATTCCGCCGCTAATTCTACATTGTTTTGGCGCACGGTAATGGCTAATGTTCTAATATCGTTTTCTAACTCTTGGTTACGCTGTTTTAGGTTCTTCACTTCATTAGAAAGGCTTTCATTGTTCAGCTGTAAAGTGGCGAAGACGGCACCCTTTTCCCCAGCCCAATTTTCTAGACCGTGAATCGCTTTTTCTTGGGCAGCTAAAGCCTCTTTTTGCTCGTTTAGTTCCTTATCGATCTGCACTACTGCCACTAAAAGTTCTTGTAGTCTTTGCTCATTTTCGCCCACTTGGTTACCAATATCTCCCCGGACATCGCTGACACCGAGTTGAACTTCAACAATACTTGTTTGGAGAGTCTTAATTTGCTCCTCGAGATGCTCAATGCTTTCTTCCATGTTCACTTGGGCACTAACAACCCGACTTACCCGATCCTCGGCGATGAGAGCGTTTTGCTTGGTTTGTTGTAAATCGTCCCGAAGGGCCTTTTCACTAGCGTACCAATTAGCTAAATCCTTCTCAAAACCGAGGGATAATTCTCTAATTAGGTTTAAATCACCTGTTGTTCCCTTAACCTGTGCCACTTCCATTTGTTCCAAAAGTAGATTAATAACAGTAGCTAAGGTAAAACGATCCACAGGATCACTACCCTTAAATTTTCCGTCTTCAAATACAGTCAAATAGCCTTTGTTGATAGCGTTATTCACAGCGTAATAAGCCCAGTGATCCGTAGGGACATCGGTAACTTTAGCGGATGCGACCACCGGTCCCACCAGGTTTAACATTAACACCACCATTAGACTATAAACGATTTTCTTTTTACTCATTAGTAAGCCTCCTCACCATTACGGTTCGATCGTGATTTCGCCGTGCTCTACAGAATAGTTCTCCACTTCCCCATAGGAAGTTAGAATTTTAACCTCATCAAGCTTAATTGTTGTTGATCCGGCCTCTTTAGCCCTGAAATGGATGGTAACCAAGGTTCCATAGGAAAGCTGTAGTGGTTGTTCTCGCATACCCTTCAAACCTACTACCTTGCCGGTCTGGTTAGAGATGGAAGGCATCTTCCAAGATAATGTCCTTGGAGGAGAAACAGTATCATCTACAAATAACGTTCCATGGGAGATATCCAGGGTCTTCCCAACTATCTCCACTATAGCAGGATCGAAGGAAAGATCCAACTCTGCACCTATAAAGTCTCTAAAATTAGTAGCCCAGACTGGAACGGAAAAGTATTCTCCCACCTTGATTGAACCTTTGCTTGAGAGGGGAGATCCTACCCAGACTTTTTCCTTCAACTCAGGAACGATCACCAAGTTGCTTTTGACATCTTTACCACTGGCAGTGCTGACACTTAGCGAATAGGGTAACGCACCGGAGATGCC
>JAAZLB010000078.1 GCA_012799535.1 Bacillota bacterium
AATATTTTCAATTCGCACACCACCTAAAACCTCTCTCTCGTCACAGGATACCCTGAAAGGATAGGTATTATTAGAAGGAGTATGGATAAAAATCGCCAAATATCTAAGCAGAGAAATTTTAAAGGAGAGGGAAAAATGCGGAAGTTTCACCAAAATCGACAAGCCATCTATCCTACGGATCCCTGGCAAGTCGTGGAGGCTAGTTTTGATCCCCAGTTTAACCATCGCAATGAAACCATCTTTTCTCTGGGTAATGGCTACATGGGCCTTAGGGGAACCCTAGAAGAAGGAGTGCCTGATCATATTCCTTCCACACCTGGGATTTATTTAAATGGAATTTATGAGACTGAACCAATTATTTATGGTGAATTCATGGCGGCCCAACCACGGGAATATCAATCCATGATCAATGTGACAGATTGGCAAGGGATGCAAATCACCATCGAAGGTGAGCAGTTCTCTTTATTCACAGGCGAAGTTGAAGCATACAAACGGACCTTGGACTTAAAGGAAGGAGTGCTCCGGCGCGAGCTAATTTGGATAAGTCCCAAAGGTAAGCGGGCCCAAATTAACTTCGAGCGCTTCGTCTCTCAAACCAATCGTCATTTAGCCTTGCAACGTTGTAAGGTCACACCCTTAAATTTCCAAGGTGAGGTCACGATTAGTTCTCAGATTAATGGTGATGTCTATAATTACCACCATTTGAGGGAACAAGCTTTGGAAGTGTTGTCTGTTGATCTTAAAAATGAAAGCGGTTACATTGTTTCCCGGACCAAGAATAGTAAGATCACAATCGCCTGTGGAGTAACCCATAAAACCAACCCCAAGACAGCTATGACAAGTCTAGCTACTGACACTAGTCTCGAGTTTTCAGTTAAGTTTTCTGTGGTAATGAATCAATCATATAGTATGGAAAAATATGTGGCCATGACTTCCTCCCGGGATACGTCTCCAGATCACTTAGATGCGTTTGTTTACAATTTAAGTAAGGAAAGCGCCCAGCGGGGTTACGAACGAGAAAAAGCGGATCATGTGACGTTTTTAGACCAATATTGGGAACACACAGACGTGGAAATCAAAGGGGATCCCACTTTGCAGCAGGGCTTACGCTTTAACGCTTTGCAACTTTTGCAATCCACCGGCAGAGATGGGAAAACCAATATTGCGGCCAAAGGACTCAGTGGAGAATATTACGAGGGACATTATTTCTGGGATACAGAAACCTATATTATACCCTTCTTTCTGTATAGTCAGCCTAAACTGGTCAGAAAACTGCTCGAATATCGTTATAGTATCCTAGATGCTGCTAGGCAAAACGCCCAACGCATGGGGGATCAAGGGGCTCTCTACGCCTGGCGTACGATCAATGGTCATGAGGGTTCAGGTAACTTTTTAGGTTCTACAGTACAATACCACATTAATGCTGCCGTGGCCTATGCGATCCATAAGTACTATGAAGCCACTGAAGATGGGGAATTTCTGGCAGAAATGGGTGCAGAAATGCTATTTGAAACTGCCCGTTGTTGGGCCCATCGAGGCGCCTTTTTAGACTCTCGCGGTGGAAAATATTGTATCAATGAAGTTTGTGGTCCCGATGAATACAAGCCTGGGGTCAATAATAACTGCTATACCAACTATATGGCTAAGTTTAATCTTGAACTCGCTCTGCAAGCTCGAGAACTATTGGCGAGAGACTATCCTAAACGTTATAGCCAGTTAGTGAAAGAACTAAAATTGTCCGAAGAGGAGTTCGCCCTGTGGCAAAAATGTGCAAATTTAATGTATTTGCCATTCAATAAGGAATTAGGGATCCATCCCCAAGATGATTCTTTTCTAGACAAGGATCCCATTGATATTGACTCTATTCCAGAAGATCAAATTCCCTTAGTGGGCAATTGGCATCCCCTGAGGATCTGGCGTTACCAACTGATCAAACAAGCGGATGTTATCCTACTCATGTTCTTGTTGGGCGATCAGTTTACCTTAGAAGAAAAAAGGGCCAATTTCGATTACTACGAACCGAAAACGACCCATGATTCTTCCCTTTCCCCCGCGATCTATAGCATTATTGCTGCAGAGTTAGGTTATGAAGAATTTGCCTATAACTATTTTCTCCAAACAGTGCGTCTAGATCTGGATGATTACAATCGCAACGTTTGGCAAGGTCTCCACACCGCGTGTATGGCCAGTTCTTGGATGGGTGTGGTAAATGGATTTGCCGGAATGCGCACCTATGGTGGACAACTACAGTTCAGCCCCTATGTGCCAGATCACTGGGAAAGCTATAGCTTTAAGGTGAAATTCAAAGGTGCCCAACTTGAAGTAGTGGTGGAAGCTGAAAACACTTCCTACACTTTACTGCAAGGTGAGGGGTTAACATTTCTCCACTTTGGGCAACCGGTTACACTTAGTGCAACAGAAACAAAACAACTTGCCAATCAATAACTAAAGGTTCAGGCTAGGATTAATTCCCCGAATTTTTGGGGGATGTGAAAAGCCGCTGGGTCAGCGCCAGTTGGTGACCATGCAAGATATTGGTCGCCTCCATGGCGCTTTAT
>JAAZLB010000439.1 GCA_012799535.1 Bacillota bacterium
ACTACAGGTGGCTGCTCCTCAACTGGCCAATTACGATACATGCCGATCCCAAGCCCTAAAATCAAGGACAACCCCGCCACAATAGTAATTAACAGTCTCCGCCTTTCCCAACTGTACCAGCTTTGGTTAATTTTTACTCTAAAAGCCTGCCATCTTCCCATACTTATCACCGCCTTAAGGCTAGTATGCACCCAAAGAATGGACCATATACAAAAAAAATCCCCTTTTAGGGAGAAATCCTAAAAAGGGACTTAATTATTGTATCTAATTAATCTAACTCTGCTACTTCCAAGCGAATTATGGCTCTTTGTAAGGCTAACCTCGCCCTGGTGAAATCTAGGTCAGAACGTTGTTCGGCCAGTCTCCGTTCTGCCCGTTCTTTTGCTTGCCTTGCTCTTAAAACATCAATTTCTTCTGCTAATTCAGCCGTATTGGCCATGACCACCAAGCGATTGTCATGCATCTCCATGAAACCGCCTCCCAGGGCAATTTTTCTCCGCTTTCCCTCGCGGGGCCCAAACTCAATAATACCTAAGTCTAAAGAGGCCATCATGGGTACGTGTCCAGCCAAGATACCGAATTTACCATCTGCACCAGGCAAAGACACATATTCCACTTCAGTTAAAACTACGGTGCGCTCTTGGGTCACCACTTCAAACTGAAAAGTAGACATTAAGCATTCTCCTCTGCTAATGCTTGCCCCTTTGCCACCGCCTCATCAATGGTTCCTACCATGAAGAAGGCCGCTTCGGGCAGGTGATCGTGTTTGCCTTCTAAGATTTCTTTAAAACCGCGCACAGTCTCTTTTACAGGGACATATTTTCCTGGCATGCCTGTAAAGGTCTCGGCCACAAACATCGGTTGAGACATAAACCGCTCTAAACGGCGAGCCCTAGCCACAGTGACCTGGTCTTCTTCAGACAGTTCATCCATACCAAGAATAGCAATAATATCTTGTAACTCAACATAGCGTTGTAAAACTTGTTGCACACCACGAGCCACTTCATAATGTTCCTTGCCTACAATCTCTGGAGTCAGGATCCGAGACGTAGATGCTAAGGGATCTACCGCTGGATAAATACCCTTTTCCGAGATCCTTCGCTCTAGGTTTGTAGTAGCATCTAAGTGAGTAAAGGTTGTGGCTGGGGCTGGGTCCGTATAGTCGTCTGCAGGTACATAAATAGCCTGAATCGAAGTGATGGACCCTTGTTTAGTTGTAGTAATTCGCTCTTGTAATTGACCCATTTCTGTGGCCAACGTTGGTTGGTAACCAGCTGCCGATGGCATCCGACCGAGCAAAGCCGACACCTCAGAACCAGCTTGAGTAAAGCGGAAAATATTATCGATAAATAACAAAACGTCCTGCCGCTCTTCATCCCTGAAGTATTCTGCAATGGTTAGTCCGGTTAAGCCCACCCGCAAACGGGCACCAGGAGGTTCATTCATTTGACCAAAGACCATGGCAGTTTTGTCAATAACCCCTGATTCTTGCATTTCAAAATAGAGGTCGTTTCCTTCCCTGGTTCTTTCCCCTACCCCAGCAAAGACAGAATAGCCACCATGCTCATGGGCAATATTGCGGATTAATTCCATAATCAAAATAGTCTTTCCTACACCTGCACCACCAAAAAGACCGATCTTACCACCACGGGCATAGGGGGCTAGGAGATCGACTACTTTAATTCCTGTTTCTAACATGGTGGTTGACGGTTCAACCTCATCTACACTTGGTGCAGGACGATGAATGGGGCGTCTTTCCCTAGTCTCAATTTCGCCACCTTCATCAATAGGCTCACCTAGTACATTGAATAAGCGCCCGAGAGTCTCTGGACCCACTGGTACCGAGATAGGACCCCCAAGGTCAACTGCTTCCATACCCCGCTGTAAGCCATCGGTGGAAGCCATGGCAATACAACGGACCACGTTATTACCAAGATGTTGGGCGGCCTCTAGGGTGAGATCAATCTTACCCCCCTCATTTTCACCTTCAATTTTAATTGCAGTGAGTAGATCAGGTAACTTGTCTGGCTCGAATTCAATGTCAACTACTGGTCCAATGACTTGGACAACTTTTCCTTTATTAACACTCATCTGTAAACCCCCTCAATTACGATTGCAAGGCATCGGCGCCGCCCACGATTTCCGCAATTTCCTTGGTAATCTGGGCCTGACGTGCTCTATTATAAGTGAGATTCAACTCTTCGATTAACTCTCCAGCATTATCTGTGGCATTACGCATCGCGTTCATTCTTGCCCCCAGTTCGCTTGCTTTTGCTTCCATCAAAGAATGATAGACTGCTGCTTGCAAGTAGAGAGGAATCAATGTTTCTAGCACAGAATTAACTGACGGTTCAAACAGATACAAAGGGGTGGGTCCTTCTAAATGCCCCTCGGGCAAATCCTCAGAAACGATGGGCAAAACATCCTTTAAGACCACCCGGTGGGTTACGGTATTAATAAATTCCGTATATAAAATTGTCACCCGATCAAACAATTTATGCTCATAAAAATCAAAAACTACTTGAGCAATATCTTGGGCCTGGGTCAAAGTAGGATCATCGCCAAGACCTACAAACTCCGCCAAGAAGGTTTGATTACGCCGTCTAAAATGGTCTCGAGCCTTTCTCCCTACAATCACCATATCCGTCTCTGGGTGTTCTTGCAAAAAGGCTTCTGCGTGCCTAATTATTGAGGCATTGTATCCTCCAGCTAGGCCCCGATCTGAGGTGAATACTAAGAGACAGTGCTTGTTACCTGGGCGGGTCTC
>JAAZLB010000440.1 GCA_012799535.1 Bacillota bacterium
CCAACGAATCCCCTAGAAAAGGAACTCATCCAACCTCCGGTGCAAAATATTTGAGCCGACGGTAATTTGTCTAAGCAGTCTAAGGCGATCTGGGCACTATTAGTAAGAATCTTGAGATTAGCTTTACCCTGCAAATGACGTACCATGAAAGCGGCGGAGCTAGTGGAATCTAAAAAGACGAACTGATCTTCGCGAACCAGATCGGCAGCTAATTCGCAGATGATATCCTTAGCCCCTTGATTCTCACTTCTGCGTATGAAATACGGTATCTCGCTACTCGGATGCTCAATAAGCACTGCACCGCCATAGGTGCGACGAATTAACCCCTTTTTTTCCAGTATATCCAAATCACGTCTGATTGTACTTGGGCTGACGTAGTACTTTTCTGCTAGTTGGTTAACGTAGACCGCCTTTTTCTCCTTTAATTCCGCCATGATATAGTCTAGTCGTTCAATATTTAACATTTTAGCCGCCTCCTGGTGCTCATTTCTGCGCTTTCGTGGAGTATTACTTGCAGAATGATGCTCGTTATTTAATCTTACCACAGTGCCTTTAAAATAACAATTGATCTCTACTATAATATAACTAAACGTGGCCATAACATCAATGTAATAGAAGAGGAGCCTTTATAATGAACTTTGCCAGTATTTTAGAACAAAGTGTGGAGTGTACGTGTGGGAGAACCCATTCCGTGCAGATTGACACGGTTGAAATAGATGCAGGGGCATTAAAGAAAGTCCCAACGATTTTAAAACGCGATGGATATATGAGACCTTTTTTGATTGCGGATCAGAAAACCTATGAAGTTGCAGGAAAACAGCTCGTAACCTATCTCGAGGAAGAAGGCATTAATTATTCAGTATTTGTTTATGAAGATCAAGAGTTAATTCCCAATGAGCAAGCCGTTGGCAAGCTTCTCTTGAACTTCAACACTGAGTGCGATGTGGTTATTGGTATAGGTTCGGGAACAATTAATGATCTGTCTAGATTCTTTAGCCATCAAGTCGGGCTCCGTTATTACATCGTAGCGACGGCTCCGTCGATGGACGGCTATGCATCTACAGTAGCCCCCTTGATCAGGAATAGTCTCAAAACGACATTTGAATGCCAGATGCCCCAAGCCATAATTGGGGATCTCGAAGTTATATCGAGGGCACCCAAGGACATGATTGCAGCTGGGTTCGGCGATGTGATAGGCAAGTATACCTGTTTAGCAGATTGGAAGTTATCGGCCCTCATTAATGGAGAGTATTACTGCGAGACTGCCGCCCGGATGACATTAGACTCTCTACAGAGAACAATAGATTTAAAGGAAGGAATCTCCAATGGTGACTATGAGGCTATTGGCGAGCTAATGGAAGCATTGGTTTTAGCTGGCATCGCCATGAGTTATGTAGGCAATTCTCGTCCCGCATCTGGAAGCGAACATCACCTATCTCACTTTTGGGAAATGCGTTTTATATTTGAAGGAAAAAACCCAGTACTCCATGGTACTAAGGTAGGGATTGCAACTGTGCTCGTTGCCCGTTTGTACCAATATCTAAAGGAGGAAGGCCTAGATGCGGTCGCTATTGAAAAGATAACAAGACCCAATATGGATGACTGGAAAGATGAAATGAATCGGGTCTTCTTAGGAGCGGCGTCCGAGGTCATTTCTTTAGAAGAAAGAGTTGGAAAAAACGCCGCATCCGGACACCAAGCAAGAATTGCTGCCATGGCTAAGAACTGGAGAGATATTGAGGCAGTGTTAAATACGGTACCAGAACCTCAGGTCATAATAAGTCTACTAAAAAGTGTGCAAGCACCTGTATTCGCTTCTCAAGTGGGGATTAGTGAAGAATTGATACAAGAGGCAATTCTGTATGCTAAGGAAATTCGTCCGCGTTATACCATACTTCAGCTACTCTGGGACCTAGATGTATTGCCCGCATATGCGACTAGAATTGTTAAGGAGTGTGATAACTAGTGGCTAGAATCGAATTTCGTAGTGTCTGCAAGTCATTCGGCGAGACAAAGGTGATCGAAGATCTAGATCTTGTTATAGAAGATGGGAAGTTCACTGTCTTAGTTGGGGCTTCCGGGTGTGGGAAAACTACGCTGTTGCGCATGATTGCGGGCATTGGTCCAGCCACATCGGGGGAGATCTTGCTTGATGGGAAGAGTATTTGTAATGTCCCCCCAGGCAAACGGGATATTGCGATGGTGTTTCAAAACTATGCCCTTTATCCGACCATGACCGTTCGCGACAATATCGAATTTGGACTAAAGAATAACAAGGTGCCTAAGGATGAACGTGACAAGTTGATCGCGGAAGTCTCGGAAATTGTCGGATTGAGTGCCTACTTAGATCGAAAACCGTCAACCCTATCCGGTGGGCAAAGGCAAAGGGTCGCTTTAGCTAGAGCAATGGTTAAAAAGCCAAAAGTGTTCCTCATGGATGAACCCCTTTCAAACCTCGATGCGAAACTTCGTGCAGCCATGAGGATTGAGCTCATTGAACTCCACAAGAAACTACAAACCACCTTTGTTTATGTGACCCATGATCAAGTGGAAGCGATGGCCATGGCCGATACCATTATATTGATGGAAAAAATGGAAAAAACCCCCTTTAGGGGGATTTTTTCATTTGAGGAGGTCATGTTGCATACACCTATTCTTTAATCGCTCCAATCATAACTCCTTGCACAAAGTACTTTTGGAGGAAAGGGTAGATTACCAAAACAGGTAGGGTAGAAACAATAATGGTAGCATATTTAATGGACTCACTAATCGTCGTTATTTCTCTAGTAGTAATCCCAGTAGCCATTTCCGCAGCCGAAGCTTGAATCAATATTTCCCGCAGTAATAACTGTAAGGGAAACAGACTACGGTCCCGCAAAAAGATCAGGGCATTAAACCAACTATTCCAATGGGCAACTGCGTAAAACAGAACCATTACAGCCAAAACCGGCTTAGAAAGGGG
>JAAZLB010000079.1 GCA_012799535.1 Bacillota bacterium
AAGCCAGAGCCTATTATCCAAGCTATGGATGTCTTTGAAGAACTCCTTAATGAACTAGAGGAACTTTCCAAGGGGCACCTTCAAGCCTAACCTTTGGGAGGACCACTCCTTTTGAGGTGTGCTTTATAACAAGTGAGTATTAGACTGGAGATGGGCCCTTGGGGCCCATCTTTCATTATGGCAAAGACCACCCCTAATCTAAGGGCAATAGGAACAGGGCCAGTCTAGGAGCCTGATTTCCAACTGTCAAAAATAATCTGAAAACAAAAACAATAAAAGGAATAACACGGAAACTGTACTTTAGGAAGGATTTTTTACCGAAAGTGCGAATAACATACCAAACGCTCAAGAAGGGTGGATCTTGATGGAGTCGAAACGGACATTAGCCAATTTAACAACGGAGATGCGTAATCAAGCGACCTTGCATATTGATACATCGTCTACAACGGAAATTGTTACGCTCATTACAAGTGAGGATCAGCACGTTATTCGTGCTGTGCAAGAAGAAATACCCCACATTGTGCAAGCGGCCGATTTACTTACGGAGGTGCTTAAACAAGGGGGTCGCATTATTTATATGGGCTCTGGCACTAGCGGGCGCTTAGGTGTTCTCGATGCCGCGGAACTTCTACCTACTTTCGGGGTAGGGGAAGATCAGGTTAAAGCGCTGATTGCCGGTGGCACTAAGGCCATGTTCTTCCCTATTGAACATGCGGAGGATGATCGAGAAGCAGGTTTAAGGGATTTTCTTAACGAAAATCCCAGTTCTAAAGATGCTCTGTTAGCTATTTCTGCTAGTGGACGTACTCCTTATGTGATGGCACCCTTGAAAAAGGCTAAAGAAATGGGTTTAGTGACTGTCGGGTTAACTTGCAATGGGAATTCAGAAATTGCTGAAGTGGCCCAAGTTACCATCGCGCCAGTGGTGGGCCCAGAAGTGGTCACAGGTTCTACCCGGATGAAGGCAGGAACTGCCCAGAAGATTGTTCTAAATACTTTAAGTACAACTATCATGATTAAGCTGGGTAAGGTTTATCAAAACCTCATGGTGGATATGTCACCTACCAACGAAAAACTGCAACAACGGGCAGTGCATATTGTTGCTGAGGCCACTGGGATTAGTGCACAACAAGCGAAAAAGGCCCTAGAAGACGCTGACTTTAATATCAAGACTGCCATTGTCATGGTGCAGGGCGAATGCGATTTAGAAACGGCTCAAGATTTACTTGCCCAAGCGGAGGGGGTTGTGGGTAAGGCGTTACAAATCATGGAACAGGAGAGTGAAAATAAGTGACCAAACCAGGAGTAGAGCGGTTTTTGTCTAATTTAACTAAGTATGTGGGGGATAAGAAGATTGGTTTGATCACTAACCCCAGTGCTGTGGACTCTCGTCTCCGTTCCACCTTAGATCTTTTGGCACCAACTGGTCAGGTTAGTGCCCTCTTTGGTTTAGAACACGGTGTACGAGGCCATGTCCAGGCAGGAGAAAAAGTGGCCACCACTGTGGACGAAAAGACCGGTTTACCTGTCTATAGTCTATATGGTGATACTCGTAAACCTACCCCGGACATGTTGACTAATGTGGAATGCTTAGTCTTTGATTTACAGGATGTAGGCTGCCGTTTTTACACCTACCTCTATTCCCTCTTATATTTACTAGAGGCTTCCGCAAGCTATCAGTTACCCATCTTTGTTTTAGATCGACCAAACCCCCTAGGGGGAGAAATTGTTAGTGGAAATATCTTAGAAGAAGAGTATATTTCCTTTGTAGGTTATCCCATACCAATCCGTTATGGTCTAACCATTGGGGAAATAGCCCTGTACTTTAACGAAACCAGGCAAATTAAAGCACCTCTCACAGTGGTTAAAATGGAGGATTGGCAAAGGGATTATTACTGGAGTGAAACTGGGTTAAGTTGGATTCCACCCTCACCTAATATTCCAACTCCTGATACTGCCCTAGTTTATCCAGGTACTTGTTTCATCGAAGGTACCAATCTATCTGAAGGTCGAGGAACCACAAGACCCTTTGAGCTAATTGGAGCCCCTTGGATTAAAGGCGATGAGTTGGCAACAGAGCTTAATTCTTCCAATTTAGAGGGAGTGATCTTTCGACCCACTTACTTCACCCCTTCTTTTAGTAAGCACCAAGGAAAATTATGCAGTGGGGTGCAAGTCCATGTGGTGGATCGGGCTAGTTTTGATCCCCATGCTACAATTGTTAAACTTTTAGAGGCAGTCGCCTGTAATTATGAGGAATTCGAGTTTTTAACCCCACCTGGTCAGCGCTATTTCTTTGACCTTTTAGCAGGCTCTAACCAACTAAGAGAGTTATTAAGTGCTAAAGATAGCTTCGCCTTAGACCAACTCCTCCTAGATTGGGGCCAAGAGGCAGAAGGATTTGCTAAGGCGCGGCAAGAATTCTTTCTGTACTAATCTTAATCTAGTCGAGGAGAGATTATCGTGACCCAATTGGCTAATACCCTACTTCATTTGCGCAGTACCTATCCAACCCTGCGCCCAGCGGAACGGAGGGTGGCTCAAGAAATTTTGGAAAATCCTCAAGAGGTGGTCCACCTATCCATTACAGAGCTAGCTACCCGGGCTGAAGTTAGTGACGCTACCGTGGTGAAATTTTGTAAGCGCCTAGGTTACAAGGGCTTTCAGGAATTCAAGATCCTCTTAGCTCAAGATGTGGCCATTCAGCCTGAACCTATTTATGGAGAAGTAGAACCAGATAACGATCTCCACACAATTAAAGAGAAGATTTTCCAAGCCAACATTACCGCCTTACAGGACACGGCGAAGGTTTTGGATTCCCAAATTTTAGAGGCCACCGTTGGAGCCATGGCTCGGGCACGAGAGATTCACTTTTATGGTTTGGGTGCCTCTGGTATAGTGGCCCTCGATGCAGAACAGAAATTTTCCCGCATTGGTTTAAGGGCCAATGCTTTTGTAGATCCCCATATGCAGATTACTCGGGCCATCTTATTAAAATCTCGGGATGTGGCTGTAGGTATCTCCTATTCGGGTGAAACTCTAGAAATTGTGGAAGCGTTACAAGCGGCTAAAAGTGCCGGTGCAATTACTGTGGCCATTACCAATTTTTCCGCTTCTACCGTTGCCCAACAGGCAGATTTGGTCTTACTAACTTCTTCTCATGAGAACATTTTCAGAAGTGGCGCGATTTCTTCTCGGATTGCCCAGTTAAGTACTATTGATACTCTGTTTATCGCGGTCGCTTTGGTGGACTATGATCGTTCCCAAGATTCCATTGAAAAGACCAGGGAAATTCTTTCCCAACGTAACATAGAACGACTAAAGGCTTGATAATATGCATATTTTAGGATTAGATTGTGGCGGAACCTCATCTCAAGCCCTATTAACCACAACTAGCGGGCGCATTTTAGGTAGTGGAAGGGGAGGACCCGCCAATTATACTGTCAATGGTGTGGATGGGGTGCTAGCTTCGGTGCACCAAGCTACCAAGGAAGCCCTCCAAGGGACAAATTTAGAATTAGACCAGCTCCAAAATGCCGGGGTTATTTTAGCCCTGGGGGTTTCTGGTGCGAGTCGTCCTCCTGACTTAATTAACCTTACTGAAGCCTTCCAAAAAGAAGGCTTTCCCCATGTGATTGTCAAGCATGATGCCACCATTGCTCAACTTGGGGCCTTAAGTGGTGAAGATGGGGTCATTGTCATCGCAGGCACCGGTTCTATTGCCTACGGAGTTAGGGACACCAGAAGTGCCCGAGTAGGTGGTTGGGGTTATTTATTAGGTGATGAGGGAAGTGCTCTGTGGATAGCCTTACGGGCATTGCAACAAGTGATGTGGGGATACGATGGTAGGGTACCTCAAGATCCTATCTTAGAAGAGGCAGCAGTAAGGTACTTTAAAATTAGTCAAGTGGAACAATTAGTACCCACTGTTTATCAAACCCCTTTAGATCGGGGGTTCATTGGCGGTTTTAGTAAAACTGTGACCGCCTTAGCCTCAGAGGGTCACAAAACTTGTCAAACCATCTTAGCCCAAGCAGGTCGCGAACTAGCTCGTTTAGCAGTGGCAGCTTTAACCAAACTGGATTTATTGGAAGTAGAAGGGCGGGTAGGAGCCTGTGGTGGGGTGTTTGCCGCGGGAGAATATTTAATCCCCTTCATGCAGGCAGAATTAGAAGAGTCCGGTGGTAAACAGGTTGTGAGTTTACCAGATTTTGAACCAGTGGTGGGAGCAGTCTTATTGGGAGCCCAGGCTCTAAATCTTCCATTAGCTGAACTAGTAAAAGAATTGCGTAGGAGTATCTAAGAGGGGGGTTCAAACATGGGTAAAAATCTAACCCTGGAAGAAAAAGTAGGCCAGTTAATGATGTTCGGGTTTCAAGAACTAACCGTACCTGAGTATATTAAAGAATTTATCTTGAAACATAATCTAGGCGGAATCATTCATTTTTCCCGTAATATTGTGGATCCAGAGCAGATTAAGGGAGTTAATGAAGAATTGCAGGCATTAGCGCAGCAAAGCCCTAGTGGTATTGATTTGCTAATCTCTTTAGATCAAGAAGGCGGTTCAGTTGCTCGTTTGACTCAGGGTGTAGCGGTTTCTCCTGGAAATATGGCTTTAGGGGCCACCGCCAATCCCCACTTAGTTGAAAAGGTGGCGTCCATTATGGGCGAAGAGTTGAGGGCAGTAGGTTTTAATGTGAACCTAGCTCCCTGTGTAGATGTGAATAACAATCCCCTTAACCCGGTGATTGGGGTTAGGTCTTATGGTTCGGATCCAAAATTAGTTGGGGAGTTAGGCGTGGCGGCCACTAGGGGATTCCAAAAGCATCT
Organism: Bacillota bacterium; assembly: GCA_012799535.1. Taxonomy (GTDB): domain Bacteria; phylum Bacillota; class Limnochordia; order Darwinibacteriales; family Darwinibacteriaceae; genus UBA4996. The sequence continues at coordinate 4,831 of JAAZLB010000079.1, forward strand.
GATAGCTGTGGCTAAGCACTTTCCAGGCCATGGTGACACCCATGTGGATTCCCATTTAAGCATGCCCATTATCAACCATGATTGGGAGCGCTTAAGCACAGTTGAATTGCCTCCCTTCGAGGATGCAATCCACAATGGGGTTGGGGCAATTTTAGCAGCCCATGTCCTTTTTCCCGCTTTAGAAAGTAATCCGCGGCTACCTGCCACCCTTTCCCATAATGTTTTAACTAAATTACTCCGGGAACAATTGGGCTTTGAAGGTTTAATTTTCACCGATTGTATGGAGATGGAAGCGATTACCAAGCAATACTCCATGGGTGAAGCTGCCGTATTAGCTATTGAGGCCGGTGTAGATGTGGTCTTAGTGAGTCACACTCCAGAACGGCAAAGTGAAGCTTATTGGGCAGTGGTGGAGGCAGTGAAAACTGGCAGAATTAGTATGGATCGTATTGAACAGTCTTATAATCGGGTGAAGGCGGCCAAAGAGGCCCTTGCAGCTACGAAGGATCTAGCACGGACTGTGAACACAGCTGAGCACCAGGAAGTGATGAAACAGGTTGTGAGGGAAAGTCTCACAGTTGTGCAGGATCGGGGTAACCTACCCTTAAAACAGCAGGAATTGGTGGTAATTGAAACCAGGGCCCAAGCGACTTCTATCGCGGAAGAAAAGATCAGCGAAGCTCAAGGTTTAGCAGAAGCTTTGCGCCAAGGGGGCTTTACAGTCCGAGGGGAAAAAGTGGGACTAACTTGTTCATCGGAGGAAAGAAAAAAGTTGGTAGAATTAACCGCCAACCAACCTTTAGTGATTATTGTGTCCCAAGATGCCCATCGCTACGAGGGCCAAAGTGAGTTGATTCGAGAGATTATGGATGTGGCCCAAGAAGTGGTAGTAATCGGGGCTAGAACTCCCTATGAGTTAAACTCCTTCCCTGAAGTGGCAACCTATATAGCAGCCTATAGCAATCGGGACATAATCTGGGGTCCCTTAGTAGAACTGCTCACTGGAAAAATCCAGGCCCAGGGGAAACTCCCCGTTTCTTTAGTCTAAATTAACCAACTTGTGGAATAGAAGCCCTAATTCCCATGGTATCTAAGGTTTGACGCACTTCATTTTCATCGAAGTTTAAGCGTCCCGCCTGCCAGCAACAAAAAGTGGGAATATCCCGCTGAATTGTGGCCAGATGCCTGTAGAGTAGGGCTTCTTCTTGCCTTTCAGCTAAATTGGTCCCGGCCTTACCAGGTAAAAGGTGGGAATTGCTCAATACCCCATCTAAAGACCCATAAGCAGTAAGCCAACGTACTGCCGTTTTTGGACCCACCAAGGGAATTCCAGGTATATTGTCACTAGCATCCCCCATGAGGGCTTTTAGATCGGGAATGCGTTCAGGTGCTACCCCCATTTCATGTTTCACTAATTCAGGGGTAAACATTTTGTTTGCCCGACTATTAGGTACTACCACAGTTACCTGACTATCCACTAATTGTAAAGCATCACGATCAGTTGTAATTACATAACAATGGGTATCTACAGGTGCATGGTTAGTAATGGTTCCAATTACATCATCCGCTTCATAGCCTGGTAATTGCACTAAGGGGGCACCGAGGCTGTGTACTAATTCTTCAATCAAGGGGATTTGTCCCCGTAACTCTTCAGGCATGGGAGGCCTTTGGGCCTTGTAATCCTCAAAGAGGTTGTGGCGAAAGGTTGGAGTTGGATGATCAGAAGCTACAAAAAAATAATCTGGTTGGAATTGCTCTATGAGAGAAGAAACGGTATTATAAAAGCCAAGGACTGCATTGATGGCTTGTCCATCTTGTCTTCTGATTGTAGTTGGTAATCCGAAAAAAGCACGATATACTAGAGCAAAACAGTCAAGAACGAGACAGGTTTTAGACAAGGGTATAACTCCTTTGGATAACATTTGCTATCTATTATATCATATCTAGCCTAGAAAGGGGCGAGGTGTAATGGCTACCTCAGTAGAAAGGGCTTTAGCTCTAAAAAATATTGCAGTGGTTGGATTAAGTAAAGATCCTACTAAAGCAGCACATACTGTTCCCCGGTATCTACAGCATCAAGGCTACAAGATTATTCCAGTGAATCCCTTTGGGGGCGAGGAATTATTAGGTGAAAAAGTCTATAATAAGGTTAGTGAAATTGAAGGCCCAGTGGATCTAGTTGTGGTTTTTAGACCAAGTGCCGAGGTGCCTGCAGTGCTTAAAGATGTCTTAACCCGCCAAGATGTGCAGGGAGTTTGGTTACAAGAAGGGATCACGAGTTCTGAGGCGGAAGAACTTGTCTCTAAACGGGGATTAATTTTCGTACAGGATAAATGTACTTTTAAAGAACATCGTAGATTGCAACGGTAGGTGAGGGTATGGATTGGAAATCCTTAGTGAGCGCGGAAATTGAGAATAACCGCGCTCTTTTAGAAAGTTTAGCACAGACAATTGGTGCAAACCCAGAACTGGGTTTTGTAGAACATGAGGCTAGTCGCCTGCTAACCTCAACCTTAGAACAGGCTGGTTATGAGGTGACAAGGGGTGTAGCAGGCTTAGATACTGCTTTTCAGGGAGTTTTAGGTACTGGAAAGCCTAATTTGGCACTCCTTTGTGAATATGATGCTTTACCGGAAATTGGGCATGCTTGTGGACATAATTTAATTGGGGTAGCTAGTGTGGGGGCGGCCCTAGGTTTAGCACCCATTATTCCCCAATTAGGAGGAAAAGTTACTGTTTTTGGAGCCCCTGGAGAAGAGACGGGAGGGGGCAAAGTGTTATTAGTTGAGGCTGGACTTTTCCAAGATATTGATGCAGCCATGATGTTTCACCCCTCTAATCAAAATTTACTGATGGGAACAAGTAATGCTATTGATGCCTATGAGTTTGTGTTTAGTGGTAAAGAAGCCCATGCAGCGTCCTCTCCTGAGGATGGTATTAACGCGTTAGATGGAGTGATTGCGCTCTTTAACGGTATTAACGCCTTAAGAGAACATCTACCAGATAGTATTAGAATCCACGGAATTATTTCTGAAGGGGGCCAGGCTCCTAATGTGGTGCCCGGTCGTGCTGTGGCCCGCTTTTACATTCGGGCACCCGAGCGAACACTGCTAGATGCTACAACTGCTAAGGTATTTAAGGTGGCAGAAGGGGCCTCCTTAATGACGGGTACTCAAGTCGTGTGGGAAAAATTTGAACCTTCTAACGATAATTTCGTACCTAATCAACCTCTCGCTCTAGCCTTTGGAGCTAATTTGCAAAAATTGGGGGTTACGGAGATTCAAGAATTTGCAGAAGGGCGAGGTTCTTCTGATATGGGTAATGTATCTCAGGTGGTTCCTGCAATTCATCCCTATTTAAGTATTGGGGATGGTTTGGTGGGTCATACACCAGAGTTTGCCCAAGCCGCTGTAAGTCCGGGAGGTATGGAAACTATGATTTTGGCGGCCCAAGCCTTGGCCTATACTATTATTGATCTTTTAGTTAATCCCCAGCTGTTACACACTGTTCAGAGGGAGCATGAGGGCAGATGAAACGAATCTTGCAGGTGGTTGTTTCCTTGACCATCCTCCTTTTGACGAGCGCCCTCAGCTTTGCCTTTGCTTCCCCCCTAGTTTTACCTGCGGATCGGGTTTTGCGGATTTCTCCAGAACAGGTGGAGTTTGAACACCATGGCTTCTTGCCCATTAGTACTGAGGTTGAATGCTATCACCACTGGGAAGATGAGAGCTTTTCAGTACCCTTAGCTGCAGTCTTAGTAGGTTTTGCCGAGGTAGTTGCCACTTTAGAACAAGGGGAAATTGTCCGTCTTGATGTGTATGATCCTTTGTATATCCGCACCATGCTCGTGGCCATCACTACGGATCAATTTCGAAGTATTGAACATGAAAGTCTCAAATTTAGTCCCACATCCAAGCTTTATGTGGAAGAGAAGGGTACCGGACGAGGTTTTGTGGTACATGAGGGAGAAGAGATTGAAGTATATGCCCATGATAGTAAGTTACACATGATTGATGCCCGAGGTCACCTTTGGGTATTTGGGCCTAGAATCTATCTATGGCCCGATTTAAAGGGTCTAATCCAGATCAATTCTTTTCAACGGGGAACAGGGACCAAGTTTTATCCCCAATATCGGGGGCGCTTTGAATTGGCGATTATAGAACCAGAACGTTTTTTGACTATTAATGAAGTGGGTTTGGAAGAATATCTTTACCAGGTGGTACCAAGCGAAATGCCTATCACGTGGCCCCTAGAAGCTTTAAAAGCCCAGGCTGTAGCAGCTAGGACTTATGCAGTTGCCCAGGTGGTCTATTCCCGCCAGGGGCATCTAGGGTTTCATGTGAGTGATAGTACCAACTCTCAAGTGTATAATAACCAACCGGAGGCTGCGAGCACCACAGCAGCAATTCAAGCCACCGCTGGGCAAATTCTCGCCAAGGGAGATGGAACAATCGGTTCTACCTATTTTTATTCCACTTCTTCCCGAGGGGCTTTAACAAATTTAGCCCAGTGGAGGAAAACTGACGAATTAGGCTTAGAGGGTAATTCTCCTTGGTACCGGTGGCAATGCACCTTAACCGCTGATGAATTGACCAAACTCTTACATCCTGTAGTGGGAAAAGAGGTGGGCAATATTCTTGGATTAAAAGTAGTAGAAAGGGATGAACTGGGGCGGGTCACAATACTTGGAGTACAAGGCACGGCAGGTGAAGCAACTATTAGTGGAGAACTAAACATCCGCACTACCTTAAAGCCCTCTAGCCTAAAACGGGGTAAAGACACCCTGACCAATCTTAGCTTATTGCCTAGCGCCTTTTTCTTTATGGAAACCAAGCAAAATCAACAGGGTGCCCTCCAATCTATTACCTTTTATGGTGGTGGAAGTGGGCATGGGCTAGGCATGAGTCAGTGGGGGGCTAAGGGCATGGCGGAGGCGGGCTTTTCCTACTTAGATATTTTGGAAAAGTATTATCCAGAAGCGCATCTCATGACCCATTCTGAGCAATTGAGGTATTAGACTATGGAAAAATCAGAAGCATCAAATTGGAAAATCCCCTGGAA
>JAAZLB010000441.1 GCA_012799535.1 Bacillota bacterium
ACAGTATAATCCCTAAAAAAGGGGTGCTCTTTCAGTAGCTTTTCCAAGGCTTTGGCCGAGTTGACCCGAGGCAGAAGCCAGAAGGTATGCTGAAGCTCGTCCCTATGCTGTATTTCAGAAAAGGGATAGTGACCAGAACATAGATTGTCCAAGAAGCTACGCACGCTCTCTTCGTGTTTGAAGTTACCTTTATCATCTGCGCTAAAGAACTCATTCAAGTCAAAAGCGTAATCAATGTTTTCTTCGTTATCTAGTGTTAACCCTTGACTTACTTCTTCCTCAATTATCTTGCTCATTTGATATGTAAAGAGATTGAGCCGCGGTAGTTCCGCATAGGGGTTTGTGCCACCCTCGATGTAATCCCAATTCTCTTTAGCCTGCTGTTCGTCTAAATAAGACCAGTTAAAAATCTGCCCTTCGCTAAACTTGTTGCTAGCCAAGGCTTTGAATGGGGTTCCCGAAAGGTGTAACGTGAACGTCCGCTTAATCTTGTCAAACGCTGCATCGGTTCGATCGGTGTCAACACCTTCATGAGCCTCATCAATGATCAAGAGATCCCAATCTAGGCCGCCGACCCATTCTAGTTTGTCGTGCTCTCCACCGAAGTACTTGGCGCCCTTCAAGTCTTGCAGCGAGAGGAAAGTGATCTGCGCTGGATTCTCATGTTCTGTGGTATCCAAAAACTCATAAAACTCCTCGCGGGTCAGAGTTTTGCCTTTCAAAGCATCTGTATCAGAAATAAACTTCATTCCTGGTTCTTGCCATGCGATAAACTTTTGAAAATCCTCAAACCATGAGTTGGCTATCGCCGGACGATTCGTCACAATTAACACATTTTGAGCCTTGACCCTCCGCACGAAATCATAAGCTGTCAGAGTCTTTCCAAACCTAGGCTTGGCATTCCACAGAAATTCCCGAGGTTCGTTACCACTGTTAAAATACTCCAAGGTTTCCTCTACAGCACTTCGCTGCTCTTCCCTCAAAATATAATCCGCTCGACTGTCATCAATCTGGATTTCTTCATAATCCAGATTGATGTACTGGTCCGTCAACTCCTCGGATTTTTCGAGATAACCATTAAAGAAAAACCACTCCGTTGCCGAACCAAGCTGTGCTTTTTCAATACCCCGCAACTCGTAAAAACGGTGTAGATCCCGATCCCTAAACCACTTACCATCAGCTCTTACCGCCGGACGTTCGAACAGAAGCTTCGGAGTAAGCCCAAGAGTAGATACTTGCTCCGAAACCCTAACCCAGGTTTCTCTCGTTGTTTCCCCGACCTTTACATAGCCTTCATGCGAAGGTACCCCGGGCAAGATGTAACCGTATATTTTCCTGCGCAACTCCTTGTACGGTTTAATCATCGTCCTACCCACCAACCTGTACCAACTCCTCTCTGTGGACTAAAGTTATCTTACAAGGCAGGTATCTAGCTTCGGTATCTAGCAAAGGTATGTCTTGATCGTCTTGTTCATCTTCATAAAGAGGAAGAGTAAGTTGTCCTTTTGGTTCGTGTGGATTGACAATGAAACCTGCTTCTTTGGTAACACCAGCCTCTATCTCCTCGAACGTGTACTCGGTCCTTTGCACCATCAGAGAGATAGGATGCTTTTCTAAATTGAGAACTCTCCACTCGCTAAAAACGATAGGCGTGCCATTATAACTCAATTTCGTTAAAACGTCCCCCTGTACTATGTTCTTGGCAATAATGAGTTCCGCGCTATCTACCACAGAAGGTTTCGTCTTGCGATTATGCTTCTTGAGTTGTCTTAAATAAGCATCGTAAAAAACTCGGCTTAATTTCATTGCACAGACCTTTGTGTTGTCCTCCAACAACTCTATCCCGTAAATCGTTGACAGGGCAAGTAGCGAATAGTTCTCATAGCGCTCCAAAGTATCTCCCCATTGTCTTTCTACCGTGCGCAGCTTGCGCTTTAGAACTTCAACCAAAAATGCTCCTTCACCAGCCCCCGGTTCAAGAAAGGTAGTGATCAAATCCTCGCAAGCTTGCTTGATTGAAGGGAGGGAGAGCATTTTCTTTACAATATGAGAAGGGGTAAACACTTCACCATGTTTGCGAACCCTCTTCCTATCATTTATCAGTTTTTCGGCGGAGGTCTCTTCGGGAAAGTCTTTTGCCTTATTCATTCACTCCATCACCTCTAAATACGCCCCTTGCGCCTAAGGTTCGTATATGGGATTTTAAGTTTCCTCGTCTGACTGTGTTGTATTTTCTCTATTAGACATTTGTTTTAGAAACCCTCTAAATGGGCATTATGCTGAACTACTAAAAAAAGAAGGCTTGACCACTAAGGTTTTACCTTCCTTCTTCTTAGCTTAATACTCCCTAGCAAAGAGCATGGTGGAGTAGTCACCAGAATCAATCACATAGACTTTTTCTGTAATGGGCTTTTCAACTGTAATAGCATGTGTTCTTCGATACTCCGGCTCTTCTGTGCGGTGGATCACCAATTGGTTAGCCTTCACCTCGGGATCTTTAATTTCTTTAAGCTCAAAGACCTGTAGATAGTCCATATCACCATCAGACTCTAACTTCAAAGCATCAACTCTGGACCACAAGAAAATGGTTAGATCCATGGAAATCCCCTGGTTAATGCCCCTTGTAATGTAGCGATTACTACCAAACATCGTCATTTCTCCTTCCTACATCATGCCCTGTTCCCGAAAGCTGGTGTACCGCTGCCCATCACCCACAATGATGTGATCCAACAGATCAATCCCTAAGAGTTCACCGGCTTTTTTGATCCTCTCGGTAACTGAAATGTCGTCTTTACTAGGGGTTAATTCTCCACTGGGGTGATTGTGGGCTAGTATGAATCCCGCCGCATTTGACAGAATGGCCGCCTTAAAAACTTCCCTTGGGTGAACTAAACTCGAATGAAGTGTCCCCATGCTGATTGTAGAGATGGCCGTGGGCTGATTCTTTACATCCAAACATATCGCTACCACCTTTTCTCGATCAGAGTACGCTAGAAAATCTTCCACTAAGTGAACAGCGTCCTGCGGGGTATTAACATAGCGGGGCTCATACATTACACTTGATTCTCTCACGAGCTTAACGCTAACAACGTTCACTCTTTTTGCTGGTATGTTCTTCA
>JAAZLB010000080.1 GCA_012799535.1 Bacillota bacterium
CCCGCACATTGTGGTCCGTAATAATGATCCCTAAATTCTTCGTGCGTAAATTCGCTACGATCTCTTGAATTTCCCCTACCGCAATAGGGTCCACCCCTGCAAAGGGTTCATCTAAGAACAAAAAGGCCGGATCTAGGGCAACTGCCCGGGCAATTTCTGTCCGTCGCCGTTCACCACCAGAAAGTTGATTACCCCTTTGGTATCTTACTTCCCCTAGGTTAAACTCCTGCAAGAGGCTTTCTAAACGTTCTTCCAGCTCACTATGGGAGATTGCTTTGCGTAACTGTAACACTCCCCGCAAATTCTCCTCCACCGTAAGTTTCCGAAAGACTGAAGGCTCTTGGGGTAAATAACCCAAGCCTAAACGGGTTCTTTTATACATGGGTAAATCGGTAATATCTTGATCATCAAGATAGATTCGGCCACTCTGGGGTTTTCCTAAACCCACAATCAGGGAAAAAGTGGTGGTTTTACCAGCCCCATTAGGTCCTAATAAACCAACGATTTCCCCACGCTGGGCCTGAAAGTCCACCTCTTGGACCACCGTGCGCTTACCATAGCTTTTCACTAATTGCTCAGCTCTTAGCCCCATCTTCTCCACATCCAGCCATTTTTACCACTAAATCCGCAGCCCGTTCCACAGAACCAGGTGTGCCTAATTCGTGTTCGAGGCGTGCAAATTCTTGCAGCATGGTTTGCCGCGCCTGTTCATCAAATAAGAGAGTTTCGATTGCATCTACAATCTTGGTATGACCAAAATCACTTTGAATGAATTCTGGTATTACAGTCTTTCGCAAAATATTATTGGTTATGGTCATATAAGGTTTGCGATCTAATAATTTATCTATGAAATAGGTGGTGCAGGGTACCCGATAAACTGCCAAAGAGGGTACACCTAAAAGGGAGGCCTCTAAGGAACTTGTTCCAATTGAAGTGATGGCCAAATCAGCCGCCCGCAACACACTGTAAGTATCCCGCTCTAAGCGTATTTTTTCACTTTGATTTCCCTGCAATAGACCTTCCATAAAAACATTACGAATCGTAGGGGCTAAAGAGACCACAATTTCCACATTAGGATGACGGACAGTCACTTGCTCTAAACATTTTAACACCGTGGGAAGCACGTTTTTTACTTCCACTTCCCTGGCCCCTGGTAAAACCGCAATTAGGGCAGTATCTTCCGATTCAATACCCAATTTAGCTCGAGCAGCTTGGGGAGTGAGAGAAAAATCTAGTAAGTCAGTAAGGGGATGCCCCACAAACTCCACATCAATCCCCGCCTCTTGACAAAGGGAAGTTTCATAACGACTAATCCCTGCTACTTTATTCACCACTGTGGGAAAATGACTTAACTTCACATTGGCGAGCCCCCGACTTAAGGGGGTGTAATAATAAAGTACAGGAATTTCCCGAGCCCGGGCAATTTCTAACAGACGAAAGCCAAAAACAGGTAAACCAATCTGCAAAACAAGATCCGGTTGTTCTTGATCCATGGTCTCCACTACCCGCCTAATCAGGCGTTTTACCACTTGGGAACCTTTAATAGACTGAAACACACCGAGGCTAACCATTTCAGAAATATCGTACAGCAAGCGTACCCCTGCATCATTCATCATGGGACCTCCCACCCCAAAAAGGGTAGCCTGTGGACACTTCTCTAACACCTTTCGAGCTAAAGCTGAACCAAACCGGTCACTGGTGTTATCACCACCAATGATCATAATTTTCGGATCCATTCTTACCCCTCCCCCTTTGGAACCAAAGTAAAGGTTAGTTCACCATCAGCCACAACTTCTTGGGCCACTTCCGCAACAGCTCCAATCTTGAAAATGCCAGAGCGAGCCTTAAGCACCGTGGCAGTAATAATCAACTGATCTCCTGGTTTGACCACTTGACGAAAGCGGACCTTTTCAATGGACGCCAACAAAGGTAATAAATCCTCTGTAGAGGCACCTCCTACCGCTAAACCTCCTACCTGGGCCATTGCTTCCACAATGAGCACACCAGGCATCACTGGGGTTTGGGGATAATGCCCCTGAAAAAAAGGTTCATTTATGGTGACATTCTTCAGACCTACAACCCTTTTGCCCTCTTCTAACTCTAAGACTCGATCCACTAATAAAAAAGGATAACGATGGGGCAAAAGATCCCTAATCTGGTCACTGGATAAAACCTCCGACACTAACCTTTCACACTCCTTCATGCCAAGCAAGCCGAGTTGAACTCGGCTTCTAATAAATTTCGGCATTGATTCAGCTTTTCCTCTTTTCTCCCTTAGCTCGCCAACAGCTTCTTATAAAGCTGGGCAATTTCTGAGCGGGGATTTTCCAAAACTTCTTGGGGAGCACCTGCCTCCACAATCTGACCTTTGTCCATAAAGACAATCCGTTGGGCAACTCTCAAGGCGAAGGAAACCTCATGGGTCACAATGATCATAGTTGTCCCTGTATTTTTTACTAAATCTTCCATTACTTCCAATACTTCTCCTACCAAAATCGGGTCTAAAGAAGCGGTAGGTTCATCCCACAGCATTAATTCAGGATTAGTGACTAAAGCCCTAGCAATACCCACCCTTTGTTGCTGACCTCCACTTAATTCATGGGGTTTTCGTTCCCAAGTAGATTCTAAGCCCACCTTCCGTAAGG
>JAAZLB010000081.1 GCA_012799535.1 Bacillota bacterium
ACTGGCAACAAATCTAAAAGCAACTCTTCATTCGCTTCTAGAACTATGGTTTCCATTTGGCCCTTAGTTCTCCGGCGAAAATTCTCAAAATCCGCCTTCAAACGGGTCAGCTGTTGGACTAACCGAGCGTTTTCCTTTGCCAACTCTTCTCTACACTCGTCTACTTCATCTACCTCAACTTCTTCACACTCTTCGAGTTCCGTATTTTCCCGTTCCCCATCTTCCATGGCTGTTTCTAAAATGTCCTTATCTCCTGGCACGTACGTACCTCCTTCTGCGGAAAAATGGCTCCCCGAAGGGAACCTTAGTTATTTTTGTTCTGTTAGTAAGGTACTTAAGGAATTTGATACTAAGCCCACGGCAGCCATTACTTTAGCATAATCCATGCGTGTGGGACCAATTACTCCTAAAGTACCAACCACATCACTACCAATATAATAGGTGGCAGTAACCAAGCTACAATCATGCATCACATCGTGAAGGTTTTCATGTCCGATTACTACCTGCACTCCACTAGACCTGGAGGCACTACTGAGTACATTTAATAGGTGTTCCTTTTGTTCTAAAGCTTCAAAAAGTGCTTTTGCCCTGTCCACATCTTTAAATTCTGGCTGGTTCAAAATATTCACTGCACCTGAAGCGTAGACTTGTTCACCCTTTTCTTCAGAGAGACCCTGCAAGAGTAGTTCTACCAAGACCTGACCAATCTCCCCAAAATCTCTAATGATCTCAGAAAAGATGGTAGGTCCTAGATCCCTATAAGTTACCCCCTTAAGTTTTTGATTTAAGGCGCTAGAAAGTTCGTTAATCTGCTCTGGAGTAAATTCTTGTTCAGTGCGGATCAAACGATTCTTCACAATCCCCGGATGTAACACCATAGTAACTAAGATACTGGTATCTTCTAGGGCAACTAACTGCAAATGCTTAAACACTAGTTGATCCATACTCGGGGCCACTACCAAGGACACAGACTGGGTTAATAATGCTAATAGTCGGGCTGCTTCGTGAATGGAACGCTCCAGACTAAGCTGTGCACCTAAGATTTCTTGTTGGATGCGCAAATACTCCAAGGGAGAAAAAGCGTGTGGTTCCATTAGAGTATCCACATAAAAGCGATAGCCCTTATCAGATGGTACCCGCCCAGCAGAAACATGGGGTTGTTCTAAATAACCTGTCTCTTCTAAATCGGCCATTTCATTGCGAATAGTGGCAGAAGAAACACCCAAATCATGTCTCCGAGCAATAGTGCGAGAACCTACTGGTTCAGCAGTTTCAATATAACTATCAATAATAGCCCTGAGTACTTGCCGTTTCCGTTCATCTAACATCATCAGCCCACCTCCTTTTTAGCACTCATCACCGAGGAGTGCTAACATCGATTAACCATAAAATATCACTTCACCCCTTGTTTGTCAAGGGGGGGAAATTCAGTAAGACCTATCTATCTCAAAAAGGCTCCTGAGACTTGGTTTTCTAAAAAAAGACCCCGTTCCGTTACGCGCAAAGAACCATCCACATAATCCACCAAACCTCGGTTGAGAAGATCCTGGATCTCCTCTGTAAAGACCTGGAAGAAGCTTAGGCCAAAACGTTCCGCAAATTCCCCCTCATCCACCCCGCAAAGTAGACGCATACCCACCATCATAGTTTCTTCCATTGCTTGCTCTAAAGGGACCTGTTCTAAATGGTCAATGGGTAATTCCTTCCTACCTAATCTCCCCATGTATTCAAGCACATTAGGCACATTAGTGTAACGTTGATTATTCAAATAGCCAGTGGCACCACTACCAAGAGCTAAAAAAGGTTTATTTTGCCAATAGAGTAAATTATGTCTAGATTCATAGCCCGACTTAGCAAAATTAGAGATCTCGTAGTGCTCATAACCTGCCTTTTGGAGCAACATGCGAGCTTGCTCATACATCTCCGCCTGAAGATCCTCCGAAGAAAGCTCCAAAAGCCCCCGAGCCTCCCAGGTTGCAAAGGGCGTTCCCTCTTCTAAGATTAAACTATAACAAGAAAGATGTTTAGGTCCCAAACTAACCGCTTGTTCTAGGCTCTCTTGCCAATCTGTCACGGTTTGTCCCGGTAGTCCATACATCAGATCTAAACTAATGTTAGTAATCCCTTGCTCTCGTAAAAGACGAACACTACTAGTAACATCTCCGGCTCGGTGCAGACGGCCAAGAGATTTGAGTAAGGAATCTTGAAAGGCTTGGGCCCCAAGGCTAAACCGGTTTACCCCTGCCTTTTTCAAAATGGCCACACTTTCTTTAGTCAAAGAATGGGGATTCGCTTCAATAGTTATCTCTGGCGTGGAAACAAAGGGCAATTCACCTAATAAAAAAGTGATCAAATCCGCCAATTCTTGAACTGGCATAATGCTCGGTGTACCACCACCAAAAAACAGACTACTAAGACGATGATCGCCTAATTGAGAACGGTAAAGTAGGGCTTCTTGGCGGACAGAAAGAAGATAGTTGTTGGCTACCTTCTCAAACTTAGCTCGGTCACCAACAACTATGGAATGAAAATCACAGTAATAACATTTTTTCGCACAAAAGGGAATATGCACATATACTCCCATAATACTCACCTATTCCACTTTTAAAATGGCCATAAACGCCTCTTGGGGAACCTCCACATTACCAAGGCTCTTCATGCGCTTCTTACCTTCTTTTTGTTTCTCCAACAATTTACGTTTACGGCTAATGTCCCCGCCGTAACACTTGGCTAATACATCCTTCCTTAGAGCCCGCACCGTTTCCCGAGCAATAACCTTGTTACCAATGGCTGCTTGAATAGGTACTTCAAACTGTTGTCTTGGGATAACCTCTTTTAGTTTTTCCGCTAGACTCCGTCCACGGGTCACAGCCTTATCCCGGTGCACAATACAAGAGAGGGCGTCAACTGGATTACCATTGAGTAAAATATCCAACTTAACCACATCTGACTCCCGGTAACCAATTAACTCATAATCTAAAGAAGCATAACCCTTAGTGCGAGATTTCAATTTATCGAAGAAGTCCATAAGAATCTCTGCTAAGGGTAACTCATACTCCAAACGGGCCCGTTCAGGGGTGATATACTCCATATTTGTAAAGATCCCCCGGCGATCTTGGCAGAGATCCATAACCGCACCAACAAATTCATCTGGTACCATAATAGAAGCCTTCACATAGGGTTCTTCAATATACTCAATACTAGTAACCGGTGGTAGGGACGCGGGATTATCCACTTCCTTCACAGTTCCATCCGTGAGCACCACCTGATAAACTACACTAGGCGCTGTAGTAATTAGGTTCAGGTCAAACTCCCGTTCCAAGCGTTCTTGCACAATTTCCAAATGAAGTAGTCCTAAAAAGCCACAACGATAGCCAAAACCAAGTGCTGCTGAAGATTCAGCCTCATAGGTAAGGGC
>JAAZLB010000082.1 GCA_012799535.1 Bacillota bacterium
CTTTTTGCAGATTCGGAATTAAAGGACCACACACTTTTGGTGTACTCTAAAAACTCATCCCGGGAGATGGTGTTCTTTTTGTTCTCCCCCTTGTGGTCTTCTCTCCGAAAGGATTGCTTAGAAAAAATCAAGATATACTCATGGACATCCCGTAACACAGGGTTAGAAGCAGACTGCCAACTACCCCAGGCACAAGAGCCACCCGCACTAGCCCCCTTATCCCAAATGATCTCTCCACGCATCAAAAAGCCCAGTTCTAGCATGGTTTGGGCGACTAGGTGGTTGAAGGGGATATAAGGTTTTCTTCCCACATTAGCCACATTAACACAGGCCCGACCACCGGGGATTAGCACACGGTATACTTCCCCCATTACGCTTTTAAGTAACTCCAAATACTCATCTAAGGAAAGGTTTTCATCGTATTCCTTTCCCACATTATAGGGGGGTGAAGTGATCATCAGCTGGATAGAATTACTAGGAATAAAGGCCAGATTTCTAGAGTCCCCATGGTGTACCTGGTTTAAGTATTCCGCAGGAAACTCATTTATCATGGCTAGGTCCTGTGCTTCCTCTCTCTTCGAGGTATACAAGCGGCGCTTGTAAAATTCCGAAGAATCATGACTTTCCCTTAAGGGAACCCCAAAACTACTCGTCTTTGTCCTCATTGTTATCCCTCCTGACGCGAAAACCACCCAAAGGGTACCCCCTACGGGTGGAACGACTACTTTTATAAATTAGGGAGCCCAGCGAATGGCCTCCACATAGGCCTCAGTAATGGTGCCGTGCTCCAAACCAAGACCACGAGCCCGGGCCTCCACCACATCCCATGCACCCCGCTCGTACGCGAGAACAAACTGCCACAAATCTCCACAACTACCGGTACCACGAAGTAGCATCTCGTTAATATCGGGGGCCAATTGGAGCTCCTCTAGGATCTCCCCAAGGGGGCGTTGCAACAAAACGTCTAGCATGGAAAATAAACCAGCTAAATACAATTCACCCTTACGATTACTCCATTCCGTATTTTCGGCTAGCAACTCTAAAAAGCGAGCCCGCACTAAAGAGGTGGTGATGGCCCCATCTGGCTTAGAAACACTCATTCGTTGAAAAGCCATCAAAGTAATCCATTTACGAATTTCCCGTTCCCCAAGAATTACCAGGGCATGTTTGACCGAGCTAATATGATGACGCCTAGCAAAAGCGGCAGAATTAACCAATCTCAATAGACTATAGGTAAAGGATAAGTCCTGGGAAATAATACTGGCTAATTCGTCAAAGTCAAATTCCGGCTTGTTGAGCGTCTCCACAAGAGTTAGATAGTTTAGTTGTAAAGGGGTTAGTTCCTTGAAAGTAAGAAGTTCCGGACGACTAAAGAAGTAGCCTTGAAAGAGTTCGAAACCTAAATCTTGGGCAAAACGGA
Source organism: Bacillota bacterium (assembly GCA_012799535.1). Lineage (GTDB taxonomy): Bacteria > Bacillota > Limnochordia > Darwinibacteriales > Darwinibacteriaceae > UBA4996. Next base: position 1,421 of record JAAZLB010000082.1, read on the forward strand.
AATCTTCCCAAGTCTCAATCTTTTCCGCTAGTAGGACTATATCCAAATTCCGCAAATGAACAAGATCCTTTTCTAATTGGAGACGATCTGAAGCAAGGAAATC
>JAAZLB010000442.1 GCA_012799535.1 Bacillota bacterium
GTGCCAATTCATCCACTTCTTCCGCTAGATCTGCGAGAATCTGCAAAGTCTTCTCAAATAGAAAACGAACTCGCCCTTCCTGTAAAGATGAATCCCCATCCATTACTCCACGCAAATAAGCAATTTTCTCTTTAACTGTTTCCAAGCAGATCACCTCCATTTTTTATGCCCGGGAGAGATATTCCCCTGTCCGGGTGTCGACCTTAACCATCTCACCCTGTTCTACAAACAATGGAACCTGGATCGTAATACCCGTTTGTAAAGTGGCAGGTTTTGTAGCTCCCTGAGCAGTATCACCCCGAAAACCTGGTTCAGTTTGGGTAACTTCTAAAACCACCGTTGTGGGTAATTCAACACCCACTGCTTGCCCTTGGTAGAATTGAATACCAATGGTCATGTTTTCCAACAGATACTTAGGGGCGTCCCCAAGATCGTCTGCACCAAGGGATATCTGATCATAGGTTTCCATATCCATGAAAAAATACTCCCCTTCAGAACTATACAAATACTGCATTTGTTTAAGTTCAATGTGAGCTCTAGATATCCGCTCACCGGCTCGGAAAGTTCGTTCAACCGTAGCTCCAGTACGGATATTCTTCAGCTTGGTCCGCACAAAGGCTGCACCCTTACCAGGCTTCACATGAAGAAAGTCTACAACAGAATAGATCTCACCTTCAAGCTCCACAGTTAACCCTGTACGTAAATCATTGACAGAAATCATAATAACTTCCTCCCTTACTCTACAACATATAATTCCTTAAAGGTGGATGATAAGACCTCATGACCATCCTCTGTGACTAACACCAAATCTTCAATCCTTACCCCGCCAAAGCCTGGTAAATAGACACCTGGTTCCACTGTGACAACCATACCAGGTTGTAAAACGGTTTGATCAGTTTTAGATAAGCGGGGATTCTCATGGATTTCTAGACCTACTCCATGACCTAGACCATGTCCGAAGTATTCCCCGTAACCTGCATCACTAATAATCTCCCGGGCAATTGTATCAATTTCTACACCGGTCTTGCCAGGAGCCACAGCGGCTAAGGATTCGAGCTGGGCCTTAAGTACTAAGTCATAAATTAACAGATGCTTTTCCTCTGGTTCCCCAACTACAATTGTCCGGGTCATATCTGAACAATAACCATTAACAATACAGCCAAAATCGAAAACCACAAAATCACCATGGCTCAAAATTCGTTCACTGGGACGAGCATGGGGCAAAGCGCTGTTGGGACCTGAGGCCACAATGGGGCTAAATGACATGCCACTAGCACCGGCCTTGCGCATCAAAAACTCCAATTCCAAGGCCAATTCCTGCTCACTTACGCCTGAGCGAATTTGGGGTAAGAGTTTAGCAAAAGCCTCATCTGCGATTTGTGCCGCTTTGCGAATAGAGGCAATTTCTTCAGGGGTTTTAATCATTCTTAGTTCTTGTACCCAGCCACTCACACCCACAAATTGCCCGGGAATTTTTTCTTCCCAATCTTGCAGTTGCTTCACAGTTACTGTATCCGCTTCGAAGGCAATTTTCTTAATCTGACCCTGGTCCACTAGACTCTGTAAGGTATCAATGACATTTTCGATCTGAATTAGTTCCCAGCTAGGACTTTGTGACTTAACCTGTTCTACATAACGGAAATCAGTTAAAAGGGCCTGTTGGGTAGCGGTGA
>JAAZLB010000083.1 GCA_012799535.1 Bacillota bacterium
GATTTATAGATAGAAATAAACAAAGGTAATTCCTACCAAAAAAAGATGGTAAGCGTAGATTTAGCTAACAAAAAGTGAGGAGGTGCTGCTATGCAGTATCGTAAGCCACCTATTGAGGAGTTGAAACGTAAATTAACAGAGGAGCAGTATCGGGTTACTCAAGAAAATGGCACAGAGCCGCCTTTTCAAAACGCGTATTGGAACAACAAGAAAGCGGGTATTTATGTTGATGTGGTTACAGGAGAACCACTATTTGCTTCTATCCACCAATATGATGCAGGTTGTGGTTGGCCTAGTTTTACCCAACCCTTGAGCACGGAAGTTGTGGACTTCTGTAAGGATACTTCCCATGGGATGATCCGTACAGAAGTACGAAGTGCCCAAGGTGATAGTCACTTAGGACATGTCTTTACAGATGGTCCGGGGGACGCGGGGGGCTTACGCTATTGCATTAATAGTGCCGCCCTCCGCTTTATTCCCAAAGAAAGTCTAATTGAGGAAGGGTATGAAAAATATCTGGATCTATTCGAGGATTAACTGAATTACTTGAGCTACTCCATCCTCTTCATTGGTGCCTGTCACATGATCTGCGACAGCTTTGATACTTGCTTCCGCATTACCCATGGCCACCCCAAAACCGGCCCATTTAATCATTTCCAGATCATTGAGGCTATCACCCATAACCACCACTTCACTAGGCCCGATCCCTAGAACTTCTGCCACTTCTGCTAAGCCCGAAGCCTTGCTTACACCCTTTTTGCTGATTTCTAGGTTAGTTGGAGAAGAGGAGGTTACTTCAAACTCATCCCAACTTTCGATCAACTCCCGTAAGTGATCGATGATTGCCCGTTCTTCACTGGCCATTCCAAATTTTAACCAATCCCCATTCGGATCATAATTGGTGTCCCAGCCCTCTTTACGGACTAGGCGCCCAGGGGCGTGGGCCCAATACCAAGTATTGTGTTTAAGGGCCAAGTGATGCAAGCGGGGGATAGAATTTGGCGGTAAAAAATGTCTTGAAAGCAGTTCTTCGTGATTACGCCATACTTCTGCCCCATTCACAACTACCATAGGTGCGGTGGGTTTAACCACATCCCAATATTGCTCAGAGGAACTACGTCCCCGGCCAGTAGCAAAACTGACCACAATTCCCGCGGCCTCAGCCCGTTTAATCCAGTGACGGTTCACTGGGGAAATTTCTAGGTTATCCTGTAAGAGAGAACCATCTAAATCTAGTGCAATTAGTTTGTACTTTGACATCGATTTCCTCCATTAAATCTGTCTAATCTTACTAAACCTTTCTCCATCGGCCTTAGTTACCCTGCTTGGTCTGGAAATTGGACCAGAAGGGATTTTTCTACCCTTGTGGAACCATTTTCCAAAGGAGGTTGTTAGAATGGCATTTACTTTACCCTTAGGAAGTAGAGCAGTTGATTTTAATTTACCTGCTACAGACGGTAAAAACTACAGACTCGAGGATTTTTCTAATTCCCCCTACTTGGTCATTTTCTTTACCTGTAACCATTGTCCCTATGTAATCAATTCAGATGAACTAACCAGAAAGACGGTGGAGAAATTTCAACCTCAAGGGGTAACCTTCGTGGGTATTAATTCCAATAGCGCCAATACCTATGCTGAGGATTCTTTTGAACATATGGTGAAGCGGATGGAGAAACATAAATTCCCGTGGCTCTATCTCCATGATGAAAGCCAAGATGTGGCAAGGGCGTATGGTGCCCTACGTACACCCCACTTCTTTGTCTTTAATCAAGAACGTGAACTAGTCTATACGGGTCGGGCCGTAGACAATCCCCGTAATCCAGAAAAAGTCACAACTTACGATTTGGAAACTGCCCTTACCCAATTGCTTGCCGGTGAACCTATTAGCACACCGCTAACCAACCCCATTGGCTGTAATGTGAAATGGGATGGGCAAGATGCCCATTGGATGCCACCGGAAGCCTGTGACTTAGTGTAAATAATCTTGAATCCAATAAACGCTAGACCTGGTAGGTCTAGCGTTTGGTTACTGTAAGGCAATCTAGTAATTCGTTATCTAATACTAAATCTTAAACTCCCCAACTAATCGTTGTAAATGCTCTGCCATGGCGGCCACATTTTCCACTGCTGCCCCAATTTCTTGGATGGAGGCGGATTGTTCTTCACTACTGGCAGCGATTTCTTGCCCACCGGCAGATAACTCTTCACTAGCTGCAGCAAGTTCATGAATACCATGAGCTAATTTTTCAACCGTATCATGAATTTCTCCGTACATTGCTCCGCTTCGCTGGACAGATTTGGTACCCCGTTCTACCCTAGCTACATTTGCCCTAGAGTTTTCCGCGGTTTCATCTACCACTTGGCGAATTTTAGTGATCACCTGGGCGATCTCTTGGGCAGCACCTGCAGACTGTTCAGCTAATACTCGCACTTCTCCTGCTACTACTGCGAAGCCCCGCCCTTGCTCACCAGCCCTCGCGGCCTCAATAGCAGCATTTAAGGCTAGAAGGTTAGTCTGTTCCGCAATATCTGTGATTAAATCTACAATGCGACGAATTTGCTCTGACTGTTCCTCCAAAAGTAGAATATCCTGACCTAGACTAGTCATGCTTTGATTAATCTCTTCCATCAACTCTACAGTTTGTTCAATTTGGGTTACCCCCGCCTCAGTCTGGTCTATGGTAGTGGTAGCTAAATTAGCGAGGTTGATACTATTATCACTTATGCCTTGAACGGTAGCTGCGAATTGATTCGTGATCCCCGCCACTTCCTCCACAGATGAGGTTAGTTGTTGAATAGTCTCTGCGACACTAGTAGCATCCTCGGCAGTTTCCACCGTGGCATTATTAATTTCTTGCATCATTTCTTGCAAACGGGCGATGAAACTGTTTAAGCCGATAGCTAATTTACCCAACTCATCTTGGGTGTTCACTTCTAAGCGTTGAGTTAAATCCCCTTCACCATGGGCTAAATCCTCCACCCGACCTACTGTGCTAACTAAGGTGCGACAGACAGAGCGGATAGTGGTGCCACCAACAAAAGTAGCGATGAAAAGGGCCACAAGTACAACCACTATTGTAAAGATCTGAGCCTGATTTGCAGTATGCTCCGCACTAGCTTCTAGACGGTTTGCCTCCTCCTCTAAAATATCCTCAATAGAATCCAGGCTCTTGCGCACCTGGGCGAGGTGAACCATGGTTTCTTGGTCGTAAATATTCTGGGCATCGTTCCAAGCCTCAGCGGAATAGCGATTTCCTTCTAGATGGGACACCATCTTTGCGGCAGAAGCATGCAGTTTCTCGTGGGGCGCACCTAAATTGCGAAAAGCTTGTTGTAGATTAGTAGGTAAGGCCTTAAACTCAATAGACTCTAGAAAAGGAAAATACCATTCTCCCAAAGC
>JAAZLB010000007.1 GCA_012799535.1 Bacillota bacterium
ACAACGCTTGGCCCATCTAGTAGTAAGGTCCTTTGATTTTTGCACATATTCCCGATCCGCGGGATAAGGGGCACATTCGTCAAATGCCATTACAATATCAGCACCAAGATCCATCTGAATCTCCATGGATTTTTCCGGACTAATAAAATGTTTGGAACCATCTAAGTGAGAACGAAATTTGACCCCTTCTTCAGAAATAGTTCGCAATGGGCCTAGGCTAAATACCTGAAAGCCACCACTATCTGTTAGAATAGGGTGATTCCAGTTCATGAACTTATGTAGTCCACCTGCTTCTGCCACCACATCGCTACCTGGGCGCAGATAAAGATGATAGGTGTTGCTTAAAATAATTTCCGCACCTAGCTCTTCCAATTCATGGGGGGCCATCGTTTTCACGGTTGCCTGAGTACCTACAGGCATAAAAACAGGGGTTTTAATCGTCCCGTGGGGTGTCTCAATTTGACCTAAGCGGGCTCTAGTGTTTTTCGATTCTTTAGTTACAGTAAAAGTTAATGGCACTTGTGGACTCCCTTCACAGTAAGAACATAGCATCGCCAAAGCTAAAAAAGCGATAGCTTTCCGCGATAGCGTGCTCGTATGCTCCTTTAATATTCTCTGTACCGGCAAAGGCAGATACTAACATTAACAAACTAGACTTTGGTAAATGGAAATTCGTTAAAAGGCCATCCACCACTTTAAACTCGTATCCAGGATAGATAAAAATGTCTGTCCAACCAGATTCCTCTTGAACTAGTCCTTCTGGGCTTGCTACACTTTCTAAAACCCTGACAGTGGTGGTCCCGACTGCAATTACCCTACCCCCTGACTGTATTGCGGTGTTAATCAGGTGGGCATTCTCCTTAGAAATATGATAAAACTCCTCATGCATTACATGTTCTTCCACATACTCTGCTTGCACAGGCCGGAAGGTACCCAGTCCCACATGTAAGGTTAGGGAAGCGATAGAAATACCCTTAGACCTAATCTCCGCTAATAGTTCTGGAGTAAAATGTAGTCCGGCAGTTGGTGCCGCCACTGAACCTGAGTGTTTAGCGTAGACAGTCTGATAACGATTGGGATCCTGGATTTTCTCATGAATGTAAGGGGGGAGCGGTGTTTCACCCAAGACCTCTAAGATCTCCTCAAAATCCCCTGTATACTTAAACTCCACCAGGCGTCCCCCACTAGGGGTGATATCCAGTACTTCACAGGCTAGCTGGGGGGCAAAAACGATCTCCGCCCCAACCTTAGCCCTTTTGCCCGGCTTCACTAACACTTCCCACTGCCCTTTCTCATAGGGTCGCAATAAGAGGATCTCTACCACACCTGCAGATTTAGAGTTTTTTCCGTAAAGCCTCGCGGGTAACACCCGAGTATCATTGAGCACTAAAACATCTTCTGGCCTGAGGTAATCTAGAATTTGAGGAAAGCTTTGATCCGTAAAAGAGCCCGAACTCTTCTCCACCACTAATAAACGGGAATGATCCCGGTGGGGTAGAGGAGTTTGGGCAATTAATTCCTGTGGTAAATTAAAGTCAAAGTCAGCTACTTTCATTGGTAGAGTCGAAATTCTCCTTTGGCCTGCGTTGCAACGGGAAAACTCACATTATAGATCTCAGGAGTCCTGGTTGCAACCGACGCCCTTTTCGTCCATTGAACTGGAGGTAAAACTGGTCGAATGGGTGTGGGCTGGTCTAATGTAAGTGGTTGTTCTAGTTCTTCCGTTTCCACGGGCTCTGCCATGGTTAATCTAGTTTCTAAACGCTGAGGTATAACTGGTTGAGTTGGAATCTGAATGGCAATATAACGACTAGGTGTAATCCCTGCTAACTTAGCCTCTTGTTGTAAGGAGAGAGGCACTTGCCAAATTCGCACTTGTGCTAGTTGATTGGTACCAAAGACCTCTAACACAACATTCTCCAATTCACTGTGTTGACCATTTCGGCGATTTTTTAATTCCATTAAGGTTGCATCCTGATCCTGCTTAGAAGCGATTGTTACTACAACCTGATTCTGTCCCGGTTTTAAATAACCCTCTTGTTCCGCAAGATTCGTAATTTTTTCTAAAGCCACCCGTAAATCATCACCTACTAAAGCTAAACGGGAAGCAAAATCCCGGCCATCACGGTTAAGTCCTTCCACCCCTAGAATCTTTTGCTGACCATTAATACTCAACTCTAAACTAGGATTAATGTCAAGGGTAATAATGAAAGCAGGTATGGTACTAGTAGGCACTAACTGACTAGTAAATATGGGCCAGGTTCCTAACAAAGCTAAAAACAAAGTGGCAGCTAACCCCAATTGCCAGGCATTCAAGCGCTCCCTTTTCGGTACATAGCGAATTTCTTGCCCAACATGAACATGCTTTTTAAAAGGGACCT
>JAAZLB010000084.1 GCA_012799535.1 Bacillota bacterium
GGGCCATAGTTAGGGCCACGCAACGTGAAATTGTCAATAATGAGGCCTTTAGTTTCCTGATTCCTACTGGAACAGCCATTCAAAATGTTCGAACAAGCTATCTTGGGGATACCTTGACCCGTGATGGGTATCATCTTAGTCTTAATTTGGGACGTTATATCGCAGGTCTAACGTGGTTTAGAGTCTTAACTGGTCAACCTATCGAACAGATAACGTATGTTCCCCATAGGGGAGAAGTTCCCCCTAGGTCTCTCCCTATTATCAAAAAAGCCGTCAATTATGCAGTGCAAAAGCCATTTGTCATAACCAACCTAGGAAAAGGGGAGATATGGACTTAGAACTGATTTTAGGTAAGTAAGAAAGAATGCCCAATATTCTAAGGAGTGGTTTTTCATGATGAATCTTCAGAAGCGCCCTTGGATACAAGTTCCCCTAATTTTAGCGGTATTTGTATTGTTGACTGTACCGGCTTGGGCAGAACCGCCAGTGAAAAACGTTATTATGATGATTGGCGATGGCATGGGTATTAATCACATCACCGCGGCTAGAATTAGCCTAGAAGATGGAGCCTATTCCCAACTCAACATAGACACTATGCCTTATACAGGTTTTTCTATCAACTTTTCTAATAACGATCTAGTCACCGACTCAGCTGCTGCTGCCACCGCCCTAGCAACAGGCTTTAGAACTGATAACAAGCGTTTAGCTACCTTACCAGATGGTACTCCCGTTAAGAGCATCATGCTGATGGCTAAAGAACGGGGCTTTAGTACCGGTATTGTAGCCACAGTGAAAATCACTGATGCTACTCCCGCAGCCTTTTTAGTGCAGGCGGATTCGCGATCCTTTGAAAAGACCATCGCAGAAGATATTTTGAAAACCGAAACGGATGTGTTGTTAGGTGGTGGCCTTGATGTGTTTGGAGCCAACCCCTTTACCAAAGAACCCCGTACCCGTTCCTTAATAAACCAAGCGATACAAGAGGGATATACTTATGTGTTTGACCGGGACGGGCTGATGAATTTAGAAGTCACCCCCGATTTGAAGTTGCTCGGTCTGTTTATGGGGGGAGATATGAGCTTTGAGATTACTCGTTTTAATATCGAACCTACCATTACCGAGATGACTAAGCGGGCGTTAGAAGTGGTGGGTCAAAATCCCCAAGGTTTTTTCCTCATGGTGGAAGGTTCTAAAATAGATCGGGCTAGTCACAGTAATACTCCTGCTGAGATGATTGGTGATCTTTTAGCCTTTGACCAAGCGGTGGGAGTGGCCCTGGACTATGCCAAAACCCATCCTGGAACCTTAGTGGTTGTAACCGCTGATCACGAAACAGGTGGATTTGGAATTACAAGTGGTGATCCTTCTGGTGACGTAGTCAACTATGGTTGGCTATCTACTGGTCACACTGGTGCTATGGTGCCGGTTTATGCTTACGGTCCAGGTGCTGAGTGTTTCACTGGTACTATGCAGATTACAGAAATCCCAGTCAAAATCGGAAAGTTAATGGGAATTACCGATTTCCCAGCTATTATTGAAGTAGATGAGGTAGAAGTAACTAACTAACGAAAAAGCCGGGTTAGATCCACTCAGTTGCGATCTTCCCGGCTTTTTAGCACTCATCGTTTTCTGTCCCTTTTGTTGTGCAATTTTCTTGCCACTTGGTTTTCATAGTGCTCATAATTGAAGTAAATGGAATTCAAATACATCACTTTCAAATCCCCCTTTGGTGTTTTATCTAGCTTCATTTTATATTTTACAACTAGCTAAGTAACCAGTCGGTAGGGGGTTTTTTGTTCAGCCTAAAGTCTGAAGCACAATCAGCCTTACCACAAATGTCATGACCGACCTGTTAGGGGCGGTTTTTTGTTATCATATTTTGATTATCCGGGAAAATTTCGTTAAATTATTCACAAAGTGATCCAAGCGCCTGTTATTGTGGTAGAATGCAATTGAGAATTTATTCACAAAGATCAGAAAGAGGTGCAAGCACAGTGGTCATAACGGATCAAGTTGTAGAGAAGAAGGAGTTAGACTTAGACTTCCTTACCGCTACCATTGAGGAAAAGGGTACCAAGTCCGCTGCACTAATTCCAATTTTACAGGCAATACAAGAGAAGTATCGTTATCTTCCTGAGCAAGCCATGGTGCTGGTTGCTCAAGCTTTAGGGTTATCGGCGGCTACAGTCTATGGTGTAGCCACCTTTTACGCCCAGTTTTCATTGGAGCCCAAAGGCAAGTATGTGATCAAAGTCTGTGACGGAACCGCTTGCCATGTACGTGGTTCTTTGCCTGTTTACGACGCGATCTGCAAAAAGGTCAAACTGGTGAATGGAAAATTTACCACAGCAGATGGTCTTTTTACGGTAGAAACGGTTTCGTGTTTGGGTGCTTGTGGATTGGCCCCTGTAGTCACGATTAATGATAAGGTTTACGGACAGATGACAGCGGAAGCCATCACCATGATTATTGATACCTTAGAAGAGGGAGGTGCCCAACAGTGATCACAACCCAAGGGCAAATCCAGGATATTCAAAAGCGTTATAATGAAGCATTAGAGCGGGCCAAAGCTCGTATTCTGGTCTGTGCCGGAACAGGCTGTGTGGCTAGTGGTTCTCCAGTAGTCTACGAGGGTTTGATGGCCGAACTGAAGAAACGGGGCCTCCACACTACTATTGATTGTTTATTAGAGGACGAGCACGCCACATCTGGGGTAACAGTGGTAAATAGTGGGTGTCATGGCTTTTGTGAAAAGGGACCATTAGTCCGCATCGAGCCTGAGGGAATTTTATATACCAAAGTTCAAGTCGGCGATGTTGGAGAGATCGTAGATGCTATAGTCGAGGGCACTCTAGTGGAAAGGCTTTTGTATCATGATCCTCGTACTAACGAAGTTTTTCCTCACGAACATGAGATACCTTTTTATCGCTACCAAACCCGGGTTGCTCTCCACAATTGCGGTGAAATCGACCCAGAAGATATTCGGGCCTATATGGCTCACGATGGATACCAGGGAGTTGCCAAGGCTTTGTCCATGACCCCGCAGCAAGTTATCGAACAGATACTCAATGCCAATCTGCGTGGGCGGGGTGGCGGTGGTTTTCCTGCAGGTCGTAAATGGACCATTGCAGCCTCTCAACAAGCAGATCAAAAATACATTATCTGCAATGGGGATGAAGGGGATCCAGGGGCCTTTATGGACCGCAGTATCATGGAAGGTGATCCACACAGTGTCTTAGAGGGCATGATGATTGCTGGTTATGCCATTGGGGCAAGTAAGGGTTATATCTATGTGCGGGCAGAATACCCTCTCGCTGTTAGGCGTTTGGAAAAAGCTATTGTAGATGCTCAAGAAGCGGGCTTATTGGGATCAAATGTTTTAGGTTCTGATTTTTCCTTTCACATTCAGGTAAAAGAAGGGGCGGGAGCCTTTGTATGTGGCGAAGAAAGCGCCCTTATTGCTTCAATTGAAGGTCAACGGGGTATGCCCAGACCTAAGCCTCCTTTTCCAGCGGTAGCTGGTTTGTGGGGTAAGCCTACCATTATTAATAATGTAGAAACCTTGGCTAACGTGTCCCGCATCATGATTCGGGGCGTGGAATGGTTTAAGTCCATTGGTACTCCTAATAGTCCCGGTACTAAAACTTTTGCCTTAACTGGAGAGGTAGAAAATACTGGCTTAATCGAAGTTCCCATGGGTTGTACCATTGAAGAGGTAGTCTTTAAGATTGGTGGTGGTATCCGTGGTGGTCGTAAATTTAAGGCAGTTCAAATTGGAGGTCCCTCTGGTGGCTGTCTCACCGAGGATCAACTAGATATCACCTTAGACTTTGATTCTTTACAAAAAGTGGGAGCCATGATCGGTTCTGGTGGCCTGGTGGTCATGGATGAAAAGACCTGTGTAGTTGAGGTAGCTCGCTTTTTCATGAACTTTATTCAAAATGAATCCTGTGGAAAATGTACATTTTGCCGAGAAGGCACTTTGCAGATGCTCAAAATCCTACAGCGTATCGTAGATGGTAATGGTACCTTAGAGGACTTAGATCTCCTTGTGGAAGTGGGTGAAATGGTGCAAATTGGTTCCCTTTGTGGTTTAGGGAAAACCGCCCCCAACCCTGTGCTTTCCACTTTGGAAAATTTCCGTGATGAGTATTTAGCCCACATCGTAGAAAAACGGTGTCCAGCTGGCGTTTGCCAAGGCCTCAAACGTTTCGTAATCAGTGCAGACAAATGTAAGGGGTGTTCTCGTTGTGCTAAGGTTTGCCCAGTTGGGGCCATTTCTGGTGAAGTTCGTTCACCCTTTGTGATTGATGTGGAAAAATGCATTAAGTGTGGAGCTTGTGTAGAGGCCTGTAAGTTCATGGCCATCGAGGAGGTGTCATAATGAGCTGGTTAATGGTAAACGGTCAAAGCGTTGTCCTTAATGGAGAAAAAAGTGTCTTGGATATAGTGCGTAAGGCTGGAATTGATCTGCCTACCTTGTGCTATCATCCGGAGTTAACCATTCACGGTGCTTGTCGCCTCTGTATGGTGGAAATTGAGGGAAGGGGCATTGTGGCAGCTTGTCACACTCCTCCAGAGGCCGGTATGGTTATTAAGACTAATAGTGCAGTACTACGTCGGCTACGAAAAATGGCTTTGGAATTATTATTAGCCCGTCACGATCGGGAATGTACCAGTTGTTCTCGAAGTGGTCATTGCTCTTTACAAGATTTATCCTACCGTTTCGCCATTACTGACTTGCCTTTTGAGCAAGAAGATCATGACAAGATGCCCATTGATCGTAGTTCAATTATAATTCGCGATCCGAACAAATGTATTTTGTGTGGAGAATGTGTGCGTATTTGTAGTGAGGTGCAAAGTATTGGAGTGTACGGCTTTACCCATCGCGGGGCGAAGATGGTGGTTGATACTGCCTTTGGTAAAGATCTTTCTGATACTGATTGTGTGCATTGCGGACAGTGCGCGGCCATTTGCCCCACAGGGGCCCTAGTTATTAAACCCCAAATTAATCAAGCTTGGGCCGCTCTCAACGATCCTACCAAGACGGTTATCATCCAGATTGCGCCAGCTGTGCGCGTTTCCATTGGAGAAGAATTTAATTTCCCAGCTGGTCAATCCACCATGGGCCAGCTCATCTCAGCTTTACGATCCATGGGAGCTTCCAAGGTCTTTGATACGAGCTTTGCAGCAGATATTACCGTGTTAGAAGAGACTAAGGAATTTCTCCAACGGGTTGAATCAGGTGAAAATATGCCCCAATTTACCTCATGTTGTCCAGCATGGGTCAAGTATGCGGAGCAATTTTATCCAGAATATTTAAATCATCTCTCTAGCTGTCGTTCACCTCAACAAATGCTTGGTTCCCTTGTGAAGAAGTACTACGCCAAGGAGCTAGGTAAGAAAGCTGAAGATTTGTTCATGATTAGTATCATGCCTTGCACAGCCAAGAAGTTTGAGGCTTCCAGGGAAGAATTCACTACTGATGGGGTACCTGATGTAGATCTGGTAATTACTACTCAAGAATTGGCCCATATGATCAAAGAGGCTGGAATTGACTTTCCTTCCTTACCTGCAACTCCACCTGATCAGCCCTTTGGTTTTGTGACCGGGGCCGGAGTGATCTTCGGGGTTACAGGGGGTGTGTCGGAAGCAGTCTTACGCCTAGGTTATGAGATACTCAC
>JAAZLB010000085.1 GCA_012799535.1 Bacillota bacterium
GAGGTGGTTCCACGTCTTGACATCCCTTTTTTTGTTACTTATAATAGATGAAGCATTGAGAAGGATCAGTATAAGTTGATAAGATCACTCACCCTTGGATTGAAATGCTAGCATTACCTACAAAGGAGACTGAGACGCATGGTTGACAAAGAAGTATTGTTAACTCCAGAGGGTTTAAAAAAACTAGAGTCTGAATTGGAAGTTCTCAAGACTGTTAAACGGCGGGAGGTGGCCGAACGGATTAGTGCTTCCCTAGAGTTTGGTGATATCTCCGAGAATTCCGAGTACGATGACGCTAAGAACGAGCAAGCTTTTATTGAAGGCCGGATCTTAACCCTAGAAAAGCTTCTCCGTAATGCTCGGGTGATAGAAGCAGATGAAGATGAGGATGAAGGTGTAGTTTCTTTAGGTAAAAAGATTACCCTAAAGGATTTAGAAACCTCTGACGTGTTTGAGTATCAGCTCGTGGGTTCAGCAGAAGCGGATCCAGCTGAGGCTAAAATCAGTAATGAATCCCCGGTGGGGCAAGCTATTATGGGTAAGACCCCGGGTACTATAGTGGAAGTAGAAGTTTTAGATGGAACATTACAGTATGAAATAGTGAAGGTTGCCAGATAAACAGGAGGTAGTCAAGTTGAACGACCAACACGTGGATCACATGGAAGACAGGACCGAGCTTAATGAACTCATGGCGGTGCGTAGGGAGAAATTGCAGGACCTTCTTGATCTGGGCATTGATCCCTTTGGGGAAAAGTTCGTTCGCACTCATGCCGCCCAGGAAATCCTCGATAACTTCGAGGACCTAGAAGAGCAAGAAACGGTAATAGCTGGACGAATCATGTCTATGCGAACCCATGGTAAAGCTAGTTTTGCGGATCTAATGGATCACACCGGGCGCATTCAACTCTATTTCCGTGCCGATACCTTAGGCGAAGAACTCTACAATCTCATGCAAAAGCTTGATATAGGGGATATTGTAGGTATTCAAGGCCGAATCTTTAGAACCCGTCGGGGCGAAATCAGTGTTGAAGTTCAAGCGGTTAAGTTGTTATCTAAATCCCTAAGGCCCTTACCAGACAAGTGGCATGGTCTGAAAGACGTGGATTTGCGTTATCGTCAACGCTATGTGGATCTGATTGTTAATCCTGGGGTACGAGAAGTGTTTGAGATGCGTAGTAAGATTATCCAAAGTCTACGCAATTTTTTAATCGCCAAAGGGTACATCGAAGTAGAGACTCCTATGTTAAATGTGATCGCAGGTGGAGCTAATGCTCGCCCCTTCACAACCCATCACAATGCCTTGGATATGGATTTGTATCTACGGATTGCTCCAGAGTTGTATTTGAAACGACTTTTAGTGGGCGGTTTTGATCGGGTCTTTGAAATCGGCAAGAACTTCAGGAATGAAGGTATTTCAACCAAGCATAATCCTGAATACACCTCCTGTGAGCTTTATATGGCTTATGGTGATGCTAATGATATGATGGAACTAACGGAAGAGATTTTTGCCCATATTGCCAAAGAGGTAGTAGGTTCTACTAAGATTACTTTTCAAGGTCAAGAAATTGATCTAACGCCACCATGGCCCAGAAAACCTATGTTAGAAGCGATTAAGGAATTCTCTGGTGTGGATTTAACTGGTTTAAATGATGAAGAGGCTAGGGCGAAGGCGAAAGAAAAGGGAATCACAGTTGAGCCTAACGCTTCTTATGCTAATGTGGTTGAAGAATTTTTTGATGCCTTTGTGGAACCAAAATTAATTCAGCCTATCTTTATCACCGATCACCCAGTGGAAGTTAGTCCTTTAGCCAAGCGAAAAAAAGATGATCCTACCCTAACGGATCGCTTTGAACCCTTTATTGTTACTTGGGAAGTGGCTAATGGCTTTACAGAATTAAACGATCCTATTGATCAAGAACAGCGGTTCCGCCAACAAGTGGAACAACGGGATCAAGGGGATGACGAGGCTCACATGATGGATGAGGATTATATTCGTGCTTTAGAGTATGGTATGCCTCCCGCGGGGGGACTTGGTTTGGGTATTGACAGAATGGTGATGTTATTCACCGATTCTCCATCAATTAGGGACGTTTTACTGTTTCCCCATATGCGCCCACGGGCAGAAAAATAGGAAAAATGAGAACTCGCCTTTGGCGGGTTTTCTTTTTTCTAAGGCGGCGATATTCGGCGAAAAAGGGAGAAAATAAAAGAGCGACGCCAATTACATCACAAAAACGGCGCAATTCGGGAAGCGGCAATCTTGATCCTGTCCCCAATCGGTGGTATATTAAGCATTGTCCCCTGCAACACAGTATTACACAATGACCTGTAGGGGCAATCAAAAGCACTCATGCTTTTGAAAAAGCTTAAGGCATTTATTCTTTTCCAATGTCTGCTCCAGGGCAGATAACCAAAAGCACTTGTGCTTTTGAAAAACCTTAAGGCATTTATTCTTTTCCTATTCATGCCTTAAGATA